>JBPYDQ010000334.1:0-2371 GCA_051986135.1 Terriglobales bacterium
TTTATCCGGTTGGCGGTGAGCCCGGAGCCCGAGCTTAGACCGCGCGCAGCGCCCCGCAAGGGAAGCAGCGAGAGCAGGTCGGCAAGGGTCAGAAGCGAGCTACTGGCCGAGACGAACGGATCCTACATCACCTCGGAACTCTTTAACCTTTTTGACTCCGAGCTTTCGGCCATCGGTGGTCCGCTGGTGCCCAAGCGCGCCACTCCATTGCTAAGCGGGCGGTTTCTTCCCCATCGCGCAAATCCATCCTGTTGCTGGTTCCGTGATGATTTCTATGTCGGAGAACCCCGCATCGGTAAAGAGGATGCGATGTTCCTCGGGGCTCAACAGCGTCATTAAGCAGAGCCTCTCAGCTAATCTGGCGGTCATGGAAGGCGCGCCTCTGTAGATTTCCGCGATAATCAGGCCAGTGGCGCCGGGTCCGAGTATCCTGAGAATCTCGCGCATGCCTGCGGGCAGATCAGGCCACCAGAAGTGCGTCTCCACCGCAGTCACGAGATCAAACGTATTCCTCTGGAACGGCAATTGGGAAACGGACCCTGCAAGAACTTCGACGCGGCCCTCTTGGATGCGGAGCGCATTGAGTTTTCTGGCAACGGAGACGCTCACCTCGGAAAAGTCGATGCCAAAGACCTTTCCTCTGCTGGCGAGTGCGGACAATTTGTTCACGGTTCTGCCGCCGCCGCAGCCGACGTCGAGGATTCTGTCTTCAGGCTTCACGGTTACGTGGGACAAGCCCCAGTCCGTCAGCTTCGAATGCCGCGAATTCATGTTCGCCACAACGAATCGGCCGAGCCAACCCGACGGCTTTTGGCATTGACTCAGTTGTCCGCTTTTATGAGCCACGGCAGTTTCCTACGGATGAATTCAAGGAACGGTCCCCAGGCTAGCTGATGGCCTTCTTCTCGAACTGGCGCAAGCCGAGAGTGAGGAGCAGGAGGTCGAAGAAGCAGAGCGCGATCAGGATTCCCGCGGTTGACAGATGGGAGAACTGGGGCACGAGTGCCGCCCGCAGCCCTTCGCTGGAGTAGACCAGAGGATTGACCAGCACAGCGTATTTCAGAAAATGGAAGTCCCGGAGCGCGCTCCACGGATAGTAGGTGCAGCCGAAAAAGATCATGGGCGTGATGACCAGGCTGAACATCAGTCCGACATGCTGCTGATTCATCGAGCAGCCGAGCGCGAGACCTCCGGCGGCGGAGAACAACGCCACCAGCAGCATCATCGCTGCAAATTCGAGCGGCGCATGGATCCTGATGTCAACGCCGGGGCGGAGAACGATCCAGGCCAGCGGGAGAACGACTAGCCCGGCGAGCAGAGCTTGAATCATTCCGGCGACGACCTTTTCAATCGCGATCCAGGAAATATCGATGGGCGCCAGCAGCCGGTCTTCAATTTCGCGTGTCCACTGAAATTCGGCGATGAGCGGCATGGCGACCGCCCAGATTCCGGTGAAGACCATGCTGATGGCGATGATGCCGGGCAGCAGCAGGCTCTTGTAGGCGACGGGCATGTATCCGCTGCCGACCATGACGCGTCCGAAGATGAAGACGAACAGCAGCGGCTGCAGGAACGTCTGGAACATGATCTGAATGATGTTGCGGCGAGCGACATGCGCATCGCGGGCCAGCATGGCGCCAAATGCTTTCCAGTTCAATCGCGCAGACTCCTTCCCGTGTGGTGCAGAAACAGGTTTTCAAGGCTGGGCTCGGAGATGTGAACGTCCGACAATTCCGCTCCCACAGCCGCCGCCACCGAAGCGACTTCGGGGATCAGAGATCCGCCGCGATCAGCGTAGACGTCAGCGCCGGTGGAATCAAGGGGACGGACCTCGCGGACTCCGGCCAGAGACTGAAGACGCTGGATCAACTCCGGAGTCGGTTTGCCGAAGTGCAAGCGCAGGAGGTATCCGCCGGGAATCGAGCGCTTCAGCTCGTTCGGTGTGCCCAGCGCGATCATCTGGCCGTGATCTACGATGGCCAGCCGCTGGCAAAGGGCGTCGGCTTCTTCCATGTTGTGGGTGGTCAGCAGCACGGTTTTCCCGAGCTGGTTGTATTCGCGGATGATCTCCCAAAGCAGGATGCGTGTCTGGGGATCGAGTGCGGCGGTGGGTTCGTCGAGAAACAGAACCTCAGGATCGTGCATCATCGCGCGGGCGATCGACAGACGCTGCGCCATGCCGCCGGAGAACCCTCGGACCATCTGATCGGCGCGATCGGTCAGTTTAAATTTCTCGAGCAGTTCACTGGCTCGTTTGGCCCCTTCTTTGGGAGGGATGCCGAAATAGGCGGCGTGGAAGATCAGGATCTCTCGGGCAGTCAGGGAAAAATCGTGATTCGGGCGCTGCGGGACGACTCCGATCAATCGCTTC
>JBPYDQ010000335.1:0-28063 GCA_051986135.1 Terriglobales bacterium
CGGAATCGCTGGTCCGGGGCGGGCCGGGAAACGGCGCGCCGCCGCCCGGCGCGCCGACCAACTCAAAACCAAGGTGGGCGGACGAGAATACGTCTTCCTCTGCCATCGCGAGCTGCTTGGTCACCAGTTTCGGCTCGATAGATGGCGCCGGCGGCGCGTGATCGTCATCACCTCGCACGCGGTGACTGGAATCTCGTGTCTGCCGCACCTCCATGTTGGCCCCAAGTTCCCTCTTGGCGCCATCGCTATAACCACCTGGGACGTACTGAACGGCTCTTTCCAAGCTGGTCAGCGGTGCTATGAGCAACAGGACACGGTCAGCGGTAACAACGAATTGGTAAAGCAAACAGTCTCGGCCAGGGCAGCGATCAAGCGTGCCGATGAAAAGTCTGGCGCCAGATTCAGCTCGAAAGACCCCACGCCGCTTTCGCGTCTGCGCCGTGGCCGTATAAGTTTGTCGGCCGTCCATCGCGCGCTCCAGTTTGGATCCCATGCTTTGACCTCAGGGGGCTAAAAGCCCCGTTACCGCGCCCTTGCCAAGCTGAGGGAAGGGCGGCCGCACAAGCCACGGTTCCGCCTATCAGCTCACCCCCCTGGCCTCCCCGAGGGCAATTACCTCTTCCATTCCTCCATCAACTTCACGAAATCCTTGAACAGGTAATGCGAATCGTGCGGGCCCGGCGATGCCTCCGGGTGATACTGCACGGTGAAGAGCGGCAAATTCCTGTGCCGCATACCTTCCAGTGTGCCGTCGTTCAGATTGATGTGCGTCAGATCAACCTCGCTTGGCGGCAACGAATCTGGATCAACCGCGTAGTTGTGATTGTGAACAGTGATTTCGACCTTCCCGGAGTCGACCTGTTTGACGGGATGATTGCCCCCGTGGTGGCCGAATTTCAACTTGTATGTCTTCCCACCCAGCGCTATGCCGGTTAGCTGGTGACCCAAACAAATTCCGAAAATCGGCTGCCGTCCCATCAAGCGTCGAATATTGTCCACGGCGTAGGTACAGGGCTCCGGATCGCCTGGCCCGTTAGACAAGAAAACTCCGTCGGGCTTCATGGCGAGCACATCTTCCGCTGCGGTCTCCGCCGGAACCACCGTCACCCGGCAGGCCTCGCCGCGCAGCTTGCGTAAAATGTTTCTCTTGATGCCGAAATCGTAGGCCACCACGTGGAACTTCTCGGGCACATCTTTTACGCCAACCACTTCCACCGGCTCGTGCGAGCGCTCGCCCATTTCCCACACATACGGACGCTTGGTGCTGACTACTTTCGCCAGATCGGTCCCATCCATCTTGGGAATCGATCGTGCCTTGGCCACCAGCTTTTCCGGATCGCTCGCGATCGTGGAGACGACGCCGCGCATGACGCCGTGGTCGCGCAAGTGACGTACCAGGGAGCGCGTATCAATATCGGCGAGGACGGGAATCTTGAACTGCTCAAGATATTCTTCGGCGACCTGCTGCGAGCGCCAGTTAGAGCTCACCTTCGAGAACTGGCGGACGACGAGGCCCTCGATATGGGGATGCGTCGCCTCGTTGTCCTCGACATTGGTGCCGTAATTTCCGATTTCCGGGTTGGTGAGAACTACGATTTGCCCGCTGTAGGAGGGGTCGGTAAAAATTTCCTGATAGCCAGTAATGGAAGTATTAAAAACGACTTCGCCGTAACATTCGCCTTTGGCGCCGTGGCCTTTGCCGCGGAAGACGCGCCCGTCCTCCAGCGCAAGCAGAGCCTGCATTAATGCTCCTGGAAGTGTATTTTTTAAATTTTAGCAGGGATGGCAGATTCGCGGAAGCAGTGAATATCAGGCTCCGATGCCGGGTCTCAGCAATTAAGCGATTTTCAGTCTTTCACCCATTCCGATCGTAAGATCTGGCAGCTCGCGACCGCGACTTTTATCTCAGTCTCCCCAGCTTATCCATGGGCCAATAGCCGAACACCGCTTTGCCGTAGATAAAACTTTCCTTCACCGGCCCAAAGTCGCGGCTGTCATTCGACATGCTGCGGTGGTCGCCGAGAACAAAGAAAGAATCGGGCGGAACAATTTCTTCGGGATAGGAGCGTTCATCTTCGTAGGGCGCTGGTACATAATCTTCACTGAGACGCTTGCCGTTCACATATACCCGACCGTCATCAATGCTGATGTGGTCGCCAGCCACCCCAATCACCCGTTTTATATAGCTCTTCGACGGATCGCGAGGATAGCGAAACACCACAATGTCACCCCGCTCAATCGGCTCCAGGCGGTACACAAACTTATTGACGAAGATGCGCTCCTGGTCCTCGAGGCATGGCATCATGCTGGTGCCTTCCACCTTGACCGGCTGATAGAGGAAAATAATGATGAACGCCGAGATGGCCAGCGAGATGCCCAGATCCCGGAGCCAGACGGCCAGCACCGGAACGGTTCGAGCCGGTGCGGAAGCAGCAGGAAGCAACCGCGAAACAGGGGGTGTCGTACGGAGGGTATCCTCCACCTCTGGCATAAAACTCATTGTAGTACGAACCAGGCCCAGGCTACGAACTTCGTCGGATGTACAACCGAATGCCTTGGATGTGACCACTTTGGCAGGTTAAGTTAAAATAGCAAGACCGAGGTCAGACCTGATGCTTACACGAGTCGCCGCTGTGGTTTTTCTTTTCCTGATCACGATGACGGTATCAGCCCAGTGGCAATTTCAGCAGGATGATCAAGGTGTACCAGCCTTTAATCCCGCGCCCCCGAAACCGGGAAGCAAACTGCCCCCGATCCTCGGCAAAGAGCAATTATGGGGACAAAATAGCCAATACCCGTTCCAGACGCATGCTTACGAACTGGCCGCGAGAATCCCCACCGTGCTCTATCAGCAGCCGTGCTATTGCTACTGCGATCGCGGCATGGGACACAACAGCCTGCGCAGCTGTTTTGAGGGCACGCATGGAGCCGAATGCGGGACTTGTCTGAAAGAGCTGTACTACAGCTATATGGAGCACAAGGCGGGGAAGACGGCCAAGCAAATTCGCGCCGGCATCATTAAGCAAAACTGGAAGCAGGTCGACTTGCAGACCGCAGCCTCGATAAACTAGCCGTTTCAGACCTGCTAACACTGAACATTAGTTGTTGTTTTTAAGAATGCGATTAGCTCAAGGCCGGCATAAGTAGCCAGTTTGACGTATCCCCCATTTTGGGGGTATAAACCGTAGCCGCCAGGTGGCCTTTTTCCACAGCTCTTGTTTTTGGCTGGCAGGTCATCCGCGACATGGAAAATGAAACCGACTCTCTCGTCGCTGTAATATTTTGCTTGAATGCAGGTTCTAACTACCACTGAATCTTAAACTTACTAGCGTGCAAGGGAGATTGCTACAAATGCCCCAGACTACCAAATCAAAAAAGCCACTGTCTGACGATCCCCAGCTTGCACAGGCTGTGCAAAACTACGAGGCTGGCCTTCGTGCCATGCAAGAGCACAAGTTCGATAAGGCGAAAACGCACCTGCAGAAGGTCGTTGCAGGTCCCAGCCCTGAACTGGCGGATCGTGCCAAGACGCATCTCAATGTTTGCCATCAGCATGGAGAACGCAGCACCCATCAGTTTAAGACTCCGGAAGAGCACTACGATTACGCCGTGTCACTGATGAATCTGGGCGATTACGTAAGCGCTCGTGAGCATCTCGAAAAGCTCTACAAACAGAATCCCTCCGCCGATTACGTGGCCTACGGTTTGGCAGCTTTGGATTGCTTGACCGGCCGGGTCGAGGAGTCGCTCCAGCACCTCGATGAAGCCATCCGCCACAATTCCTCTTTGCGCTTCCAGGCACGCAACGACTCGGATTTTCAAAATCTGGCCGAGGACCCTCGATTTACCGAGCTTCTGTATCCGGATCCAGGCTCCGAACTCACCGGCACGGGTGGGCAATTCGGAGAGCAGTAGGCAGTCATGAGCATCCGAAAGGGGCCTTCAGGCCCTAACGATGCTGCCGCTCAGCCGCCCGGCCGCTTACGCGTCGTGGCCATCGGCGGTGGCACCGGATTGTCCACTCTGCTGAAGGGTCTGAAGAGTTACGTTCCCAATCCCACAGTTTCCCCGCCCGCTTCCCGGTCAAAGTCAACCATCGTCGAGCTCTCGGCCGTGGTTACCGTCAGCGACGACGGCGGTTCCAGCGGACGCCTGCGCAAAGACTTCAACATGCTGCCCCCCGGCGATGTGCGCAACTGTATCGTGGCACTTTCCGAAGACGAGGCGCTCTTATCAAAACTCTTTCGCCATCGTTTTAAACAGGGTTCCGGGCTAGAAGGCCACAGTTTCGGAAACCTTTTTTTGGCGGCTTTGACTTCGATTACCAGCGATTTTGCCGAGGCGGTGCGCTTATCGGCGGAAATCCTCCTCACTCGCGGTCATATCTTCCCCGCGACAACTTCAAACGTGGAACTGGAAGCCATCATGGAAGACGGCAGCCATGTCCTGGGGGAAACCAAGATCACCGCCAGCACAGGCCGAATTCGCGAGCTGGTTCTCGTACCACCGGACGTTGAACCTCTTCCTCAGACCCTGGACGCCATCGCCCGCGCTGACCTGATCACCATCGGCCCCGGTTCTCTGTTTACTAGTCTGATTCCCAACCTGCTGGTGCACGGGATGGTGGGCGCGATTCTGGGGTCCCCTGCGGTGAAAGTGTACATCTCGAACCTCATGACACAGGCCAACGAGAGTCTCGGCCTCACCGCGGCAGACCACATTGGCGCGCTCGACCGCCACGCCGGAGACAAGCACATTTTCGATTACGCCTTGGTCAACCGCACCCCAGCGAGCCCCGACATGAAAGCCAAGTACGCTCTGGAAGGCGCATCCCAGATTGTTGCTGACCTCGATCGGATCGAAGGGATGGGCGTCCGCCCGGTGCTCGGCGATTACCTGGTGGAAGACAGAGGTGTGGTACGCCACAATTACGAACGCCTTGCCCACGATCTGGTGGAACTTCGGATTCAATCCCGCAGCAGAAATACCCCTGACTTTGCCAAAGCGCGCGTCGAACGATAGGCGATATGGCCTGTCGATCGGATAGGCTTCAGGAACTTCTCTGTCCTGTGGGGGTGGACCCGCCCAAATCCACCACCGCGACGCGAGTACCAGGCTCGCGGTATATTGGCTGGCAATGCCGAAAACTAATAGGCAAATATCGCCGGCAATTGGAAAAACGCCCCGGTTCGCCATAGCCATCATGGCTGCGGGCAAAGGCACCCGACTAAAATCCAAGCACCCGAAAGTTCTGCATGAGGTCGGCGGCAAGTCTCTCGTGGCACACGTTATCTCAGCTGCCACCCGGGTGGTTCCTGCCGCCGATACCTACGCCGTTATCGGCCATGAGGCCGATCGCGTCCGCCAAGCCCTGGCCGATACCGGGGTCGGATTCGTGGTGCAATCCGAGCAGCGCGGAACCGGTCATGCCATCATGGCGGCGCGGGAAGCATTAAAGGATTATGACCATGTACTGGTGCTCTCCGGCGACGCTCCGCTGATTTCACCACAGACGATCTCCAGCATTCGTGATTTTCACCTGGCCCAACGCGCGGCCATGACAATTCTCACGGCGCGGTTAGACGATCCGACCGGCTATGGGCGCGTCATCCGCAAATCGCACGGCAGCGACGAGGTCGAGGCGATCGTCGAACAGAAGTCGTTGAAGAAGGGCCAGGAAAAGATTCACGAGATCAATTCCGGCTTCTATGCCTTCGCGACCAAGCCTCTGTTCGAGCACATTGACGAACTCCGCACCGCGAACCCACACGGCGAGTTCTACCTGACCGATATGGCGGAGCTTCTGAACAAGGCTCGTGTGGTTGCCGTCGAAACCACCGATCCCCAGGAAGTTCTGGGCAGCAACACGCGCGCCGAACTGGTTGCGCTCGACCGTTACCTGCGCATGGCCAAGTCGAACCAGCTCATGGCTGCGGGGGTGACGATCTACTACCCGGAATCCTCGGTGATCGATGCCGACGTAGAAGTCGGCGCCGATACGGTGATAGAACCGTTTGTGCAATTGTTGGGTAAAACCCGGATTGGCGTGGAGTGCCGGGTGCGTTCCTACAGCGTAATCAAGGACTCCGAACTTGGCGACCTCGTGACTGTGCGCCCGGGAACTATCATGGACTCGACGAAGGTCGCGAGGGGGGCCATCTTAGGACCTTATTCCCACCTGCGGCCCGGCAGCGAGATCGGAGAAGGTGCCCACGTCGGCAATTTCGTTGAAACCAAGAAAATCAGGCTGGGCAACAATTCCAAGGCCAACCATCTCACGTATCTGGGAGATGCTGAGATCGGATCTGGAGTGAACATCGGGGCCGGCACAATCACCTGCAACTACGACGGAGTCAACAAACATAAAACCGTGATCGAAGACAAGGTCTTCGTCGGCAGTGACGCAACCCTGGTGGCTCCCGTCAAAATTGGCGAGGGCGCCTACATCGCCGCCGCGTCCTGCATCACCGAAAATGTCCCCGCCGACTCGCTGGCCCTTGGCCGCGCGCGACAGACCGTCAAAGAAGGTTGGGCGCGCGAGAAGCGTGTACAGAAGGCTGCGAAGAAATAGGCAGCACCTCGAGCGGCCTACAATATTGACCGAGAGCGCGAACCCCCATAACCGAACTAATCGGATAAGCAGCCGGTAGATTCAGCCAAAAATCGTCGGCCGGGAGCAAGAACTTGGCAGGTCTCGTGGCCACCCCAGGGTCCGCGCCAGCTGGGAGGACCTGAGATCGGCCGGGGGACATGAACTGTTCCCGGAAAATCTCACCCCGATGAATCCAGGTGTCCAGGTAGCAAATTCGGAACCGCTCGATGATTTCGCTGGGGTGCTGCCCTGCCCTATTCCCCAATTGCTCTTTTAGTCAATTTCCCGTCGGCGATTCTAAGTCTCTCAACTTTGCCGGCCCTATCCGGAGTCAGCAGTTTCCCGAAGTCCACTTTGCCAAGATTTACCGGAGTTTATTCAGATCTCCACCGGCGGTCGGACGGCTCACCCCGTGTTTCTTCCACTCTGGGTTTCGTTTTCGATTGCTTAACCGGTGTGCTCTCGGGATGAGCCGAAAACCAATGTACGAGTGCGCTATCCTTTACCTGCCGGCGCGATTGGATAATCTGCCGCTTTCGCGCCAGTTCGCGTCGCGCCCTCCACACGGCAGTCAACGCTGACCTCAACTTCCGGTCAATGAGCAGGCAATAGGCGACCACTTCGGCGTCTCGAAACGTGATGGGACCCAAAAACCGCAAATAGAGCGCCCACGAGATGTTTTTCGCCCGCATCAGGAAGCGGTTCTTCACCGAATGCCAATTGATCTCAGTCGACAGCTGCCGGCGCCGCTCGGGCGTAACCCGGCGCACGTGCCAGGCAACCGCACGGGGAGTATACAAACACTTCCATCCCATCAATTGCGCACGCCACGCGAGGTCAGCGTCTTCCCGGTAGGCAAAAAACTGCTCATCAAAGAATTCTCCTTCGACTGAAACATCTTCGACCATCGTCCGACGGTAGAGTGCAGCCGCGCCGGTGGCACCGAACACATATTCGAGAGTGTCAAACTGCCCTCGATCTGTCTGTTCTGCACCGCGGTCTAAATGTCGCAGACTGGGAGTGAAATAAATTCCGGTGGAATCGATGATGCGCGAAAACTCCGGTTCAGTGCCGGGATGCCAGCGCAACAGCTTCCCGGAAACCGATCCCACCTTGGGATCGAGATTACCCGCCCCGACCATCTCGGCGATGAAGCCTGGGCTGAGCACCACATCTGGGTTGAGGGCCAGAAGCCAATCTCCGCCAGCGGCGCGAATACCCTGGTTCTGCGCCCGAGAGAACCCAGTATTGTTCTCGTTGAAAACGATGTTTGCCCGTTCGCCCCACTCTTCCAGAATTCTACGCGTCCCGTCGGTCGAGGCATTGTCAACGATAATGATTTCTACCGAACCATGGGTCTGCCTTCGAATCGAATCCAGGCAGGCCTCGAGAAATGGCGCCGAGTTGTGAGTAGTGATGAGAACAGAAACCATGAGCAATCCGGCAGCGCCCGTTAATGCGCGCCCTTACCGGAGAGGACCGTCGGAATCGTCTTCAGAAGGATCTTGAAATCCAGCCACATCGACCAGTTATCGATATAAAGCAGGTCGAGGCGCACCCAACTATCGAAGCGCAGCTGGCTGCGCCCTTCCAGAACCCACAAGCAAGTCATGCCCGGGCGCATGCGCAGGCGGCGCCTCTGCCAGGCTTCGTAGTGATTGACTTCGTCGGGCAACGGTGGCCGCGGTCCCACCAGCGACATGTGCCCCATCAACACATTCCACAATTGCGGCAGCTCATCGAGGCTGAAAATCCTTATCCATCGCCCGATGGGAGTACAGCGCGGATCCCGGTGCATCTTGAACACCGGACCGTCCACCTCGTTCAGTTCCTCCATATGCAGGAGAAGTTCGTCGGCGTTGGCCACCATAGAGCGAAACTTCAGGAGTGTAAACCGGCGCCCTCCCAGCCCACAGCGCGTCTGGCGGTAAAATACCGGCCCTGGCGAAGTCAATTTGATCATCGCGGCCAACAGCAGAAATACGGGAGATACAGCGACCAGAACCGCCGCTGCGATCACCACATCGATCAATCGCTTGAAGGCCAGGGCAAAATCATTTTGGGGAGTGCTGGCGAAAGTCAGCAGCGGCACATGGCCAAGGTGTTCGACAAAAACGTGATTGAACCCCCGCGGCAGGAAATCAAGCTGTACCCGCATGTGCACTCCTTCCTGCTCGCATTGCTGCATCATGGGCTCCAGATCGGCCAACTCTTCCCTGCCTACGGCAAAGAGAATTTCATCCACCACATGGCTGTGGAGAAGTTCCGGAAGTTGCTGAACGGAAATGGTCGAATATTCTCGCCGTAATCCTGCAGGCAGGCGAGGAATCTGGTCTCCGGTGTAAGCAAAAGCCAGCAGATCGAATCCCAGTCTTTCTCCCTCCTCCAGCAGGGATGCAAGTTGGCCGGCTCCGGCGGAAGTTCCTACGATGATAAAATGCCGTTGGTGTTCCGGCCGCGTCCTCAGCCAGGTTCCGCCTGCCAACAGCGCCCATCGGCTGGCTGCCAATAACACAAACTGGAGAAGGACGAAAATCAACAGCAGACTTCGACTAACATATTCACCCTTGAAGAAAAACATGCCCGTGAACAAGGCTAAAAGGCCGAGTGCCATCATCCTGGTCACATCGGAAGCTATATCCCGCGGACGCCTCAGCTCCAGCTGGTGATAGGCGCCGAGCAGATAGCCGAAGAAAGGAATTAGCAGGGCGGCGGCGACGAAAATGGGCAGGTAGACTTTGAGCGGATAGATGCCATGCAGATGGTCCCAGTTCTGTTGTCCAATCAAAACCCGAATGCCGTAGGCGAGCAGAAACGCGACCGCGGTGGCAAACAGGTCGTTGAGGACACAAGTTACGCTTATCAGTCGCGAACGACGAGAAAACATCTGGGCTGTCTCGGGTAACGGTCGAGCCCACTAGGATACGACAACATGGCTGGCGCCGTACATCTGATTGATCAGGGGAACATGGCCGGTCATAGCCCGCCTTCCTCCCATCGAACCGGGTGGCTCCCAACGGCGATATTCGTCTCGCTCGCCGCGGTCGCACTGTGCGCGCCGTTGTCAACCAAGGGCGCAGTCAACTCGTTCCGCTGCGCTACCGTTCTGTGGTTGATTTCATTGTGCACGGGAAAACGCAGGCTGTTTCCACAGGCGCTGGCCCCTCCCCTGATTCTGTTTCTCGTGCTTACCGCAATCTCCAGTGCGTTCTCCGTGGACCCGCTTCTGAGTTGGGGCCGCATGCGCACGGCATCGCTGATTTTGCTGGCGATTGTGACGGGACAAGCAATCGGCAGCAGAAAACAGTTAAAGATACTGACTGGCTTGCTGATTGGGTCCTGTTTGCTGACCGTGATCTACACCGGCTGGCAATATACGGCCGGCATTGGGGTGCGAGCGAACGGGAACGGCCCAGCCTTGACATCGCTACAGCGTTTTGGGCTCATGCCTGGCGACATCATCCGGAAAGTAGGCGCAACGCCAGTTCGCAGCCCTGATGACTTCAAGAGGCGGCAGTTTTCCTCTGCGCCGGTCGAACTACTCCTGTGGCGAGAGACTCCCAACGCTCTGCAACCCTTCCGCGTCACGGTGAATCCCCAGTCGCTCGAAGCCGCCTTGCTGACTCCCGCAGTAATCTTGACCCGTGCCCATCCACCGCGCGCACAAGGCTTTTTCAAACACTATTTCCCCTTCTCTGAAATTCTGGTTTTCATTGGATCACTCATCGGTGGCTTCGTCGTTTCCGGAGTTCCTTATCGCGGACTTCGTATCGGGTTCATCGTCGCCTTCCTACTGACCGCTACAGCTCTAGGGTTGACGCTTACCCGGATCTCGCTAACCAGTCTGATGGTGGCAGTCGTGGTGATGATCCTGATCGGCGGCAGCAGAGGGATCAGATGGATCAGCCTTGCCGGCCTCCTGGTTATTTCGCTGGCCGGCATCTACTGGGTCCAACGCCATAGAACGCCGCTAGAATCGGATCCAGGAACCGAATATCGCCTCGCCATGTGGCACGACAGCCTCGCCCTTATTGGGGCACACCCCTTCCTCGGTGTCGGCTTTGATAGCGTGGCCGGCGATTGGCAGAGGTGGAACTTAGAAGCATATCGTCGGTTCGGTCTGCACAGCCATTTTCATTCCACGCCCATACAACTGGCGGTCGAATGCGGCCTTCCGGCTTTAGCCGTGTGGGTTTGGCTGGTCGCGGGCTATGCCATTTTCCTGCTGCGGCTCGAGAGGGCGCTCAGGGATCGAGACTGGTTCGATCGCGGCCTGGTGCTGGGAATACTCGGAGGCCTTGCCGGTTTTGTCTTGACCGGCTTCCTGCAATACAACTTTGGCGATGCCGAGGCTATGGTCGTGTTTTGGCTGTTAATGGGGCTGGGGTTCGCCTTGAGTCGCCTGGCGAGACACGTTCCTACGAATTAGCTAATACTCCAAAACCAGCTGCAAATTTCCCTGTCCCGGGTTTGACACGAGTGCTGCTCACTTTTTAAGATAATGACACTGCAGTGCAATCCTGAATGATGTGTAGGGGTTCTTACCCTTACCCCCTGCGGCAAAACAGCTATGATTACAGTTAAAGACCTCACCAAAAAGTACGCGCGGACAACCGCCGTCGACCAGATCTCCTTTTCCGTGGAGAAAGGCCAGATTGTCGGCTTCCTCGGTCCCAACGGCGCCGGTAAAACCACCACCATGCGCATGTTGACCTGCTTCCTGCCCCCAACGTCGGGTACTGCCATGGTGGCTGGCTTCGACGTGCTCGAGCAACCGCTCGAGGTTAAGAAGCGGATTGGCTACCTGCCGGAAGCGCCTCCGCTTTATCAAGAAATGGAGACCAACGCGTACCTGAAGTTCGTAGGCAGCCTGAAGGGGCTTCGCGGCACGGAACTCGGGCAGCGGGTGGACTACGTTATAGAACGATGCGCGATCGGTGATGTTCGCAACAAGCTTCTGGGAAAGCTTTCCAAAGGCTATCGCCAGCGCGTCGGCCTGGCACAGGCGATCATCCACAACCCGGACGTGTTGATCCTCGACGAACCGACGGCCGGACTCGATCCAAAACAGATCAACGAGACCCGCGATTTGATCCGTAGCCTGGCTGGCGATCACACGATTATTCTGAGCACGCACATCCTGCCCGAGGTGGAGCAGACCTGCCAACAGGTAATCATCATTAATCGCGGAAAACTGGTGGCCACCGACTCCGTGCAGAATCTGCAGAATCGGGCGCGGGGCGCGGAATCGGTCCTGGTGGAAGTGGCCAATCCGAACGGAGTACTTGACATCACCAGCGTACAGCGACGGCTGGAGCAGATTCCTGCGACCGCTCGTGTAATCCCCAAGCAGAGTCGCGAAAACCGCGGCACATTTGAAATCGAAACATCCGCCAAAGATGGTTTTCAACGCGGCGACATCGCGCGTGTCATTGTGGAATCAGGCTGGGATCTGAACGAACTTCGGCCGGCTGCGGTCAGTCTCGAGGAAGTCTTCCTGCAACTGACCAAGGCGGAAGGGGCGGAAAAAGTCGCCGCCGCCAAGGGAGCGCAGTAATGAGAAATGTCTGGACAATTTACCGCAAAGAGCTGAACAGCTACTTCGTTTCGCCGATTGCCTACATCCTGCTGTTGATGTTCGCCCTCGTCTTCGGCTTCTTTTTCTGGAATGCCCTCGGCATGTTTGTCTACTACGGCATCGAGTCGCAGATGCGGGGTCAGATGTACCCCATGAACGTGAATGAGCAGGTCATCCGTCCGCTGCTTTCCAATATCAGCGTCGTGGGATTGTTCTTCATCCCCATGATCACCATGCGCCTTTTTGCCGAGGAAAAGCGCAACGGCACCATCGAGTTGCTGGCCACCTCGCCTATTAGGGATGCGGAAGTGATCGTCGGTAAGTGGTTGGCCGCAGTCACGCTTTACGCCAGCATGCTTCTGTTTTCGGCCGTGAACTTCTCGTTTCTATTCCGTTACGGCAATCCCGACTGGAAGCCGCTGGCCATCGGCTATCTCGGCCTGCTGTTGCAGGCCGGCGCCCTGCTGGCCATCGGGACTTTCGTCTCTTCATTGACCAGGAACCAGATCATCGCCGGAGCCGTAACTTTCGGTGTTTGTCTGCTGCTCTGGGTATTGGAATGGGTGAGCGGCTACGAAACCGCCATGTGGGCACGCGTCCTCTCTTACATGTCGGTGATCACGCACTACGAGTCTTTCGGTAAGGGCGTGTTGGCAACCAAGGACGCCATCTACTATGTGACGCTGATTTTCCTGGGACTGTTCCTTACGGCTCGTTCCATGGAATCTCTGCGCTGGAGGTCGTAAGTGAACACACAGTTGCTGAAAGCCAGACAAACGCGGTACGCGGCTTACGCGGCTGTCTACATCGTCGTGGTGCTTGCCATTATCACCGTCGCCAATGTGCTCGGCGACCGCTACAGCAAGTCGTACGATGCCACGTCCAACAAACGCTACAGCTTGTCGGAGCAGACGGCGAAGATCGCGAAAGGTCTGAAACAGGACGCCACCATCACCTATTACGACCAGGCCACGCGATTCCAGCAAGGAAAGGATACGCTGGACCAGTACGCCAACCTGTCCCACAAGATCCATGTAAATTACGTTGATCCGGACAAAAACCCGCAAGCAGCCCGCCAGGCGGGAATTAAGAACTACGGTACGGCGGTTGTCCAGGTGGGTGACCGCAAGGAAGAAGCCAAGAGCATGACCGAAGAAGGCATCACGGGCGCGTTCATTCGTGACTTGAAGAACAATACGCGTACGGTGTGCTTCGTGACCGGCAGCGGCGAGCACCAGATCGACGACTCGGAGCGCAACGGCTATTCCCGGTTCAAAGAATTGCTGGCCAAAGACGAATACCAGGCCAAATCCATTAACCTGCTGCAGAAAGCCGAGATCCCTGAAGACTGCACGGTGCTAGTGGTCGGCGGTCCCACCGGTGATTACGTCCAGCCCCAAGTCGACGTCATCAAGAAGTTTGTAGAAAACGGCGGCCGTGCCTTGATTATGCTCGACCCGCCGCTGAAGCTTGGGCGGGAAGAAATTGCCGACAATGACGCGCTCACAAACCTCGTTACAAGCTGGGGCGTAACCCCGCAAAAGGATCTCATCCTCGACTTGAATCCCGTCGGCCAACTCATCGGCGTAGGCCCGCAGGTGGCGCTGGTCAGCCAATACAGCACCCAGCCCATCGTCAGCGAGATGAAGGGCACGACCACCGGTTTCCCGATCACCCGTTCGCTGGACATCAAGAGCACCGACAAGAGCACGGTCGAGAAGCTGTTTGATTCCTCCGAGACGAGTCTGGCCACCACAAACTTGAGTTCTGCTGAGGTCAACGTAAACGACCCCAAGAACAAGAAAGGCCCTGCCACCATTGCCGCTGCCGGAAGCTACAAAACCGGCAAGGAAAATTCGCAAGGAAGGTTCCTGGTCGTCGGCAGCTCCGCCTGGGCGGCTAACTCTTTCATCAATTTCAATGGCAATCGTGATCTCGCTTTGAATGCCATGAACTGGCTGTCCTCCGATGAGGACCTGATATCGATCCGGCCCAAGGACCACGAAGACCGTCGTATTACGATGACGCGTGCGCAGATGAGCTGGGTGCGTACCACCAGTCAGTTTCTGCTGCCACTTTTCGTGCTGGTGGCCGGCGTCTCGGTCTGGTGGAAGCGCAGATAAGAACCCCGCCACGGGTATTGGCCCGGATCACCCTTGATCTGCCGTCAGAACCTGATCCGTTTTCGTCCGTGGCTCAGATTTCAGGAAAGGAAGATGAAAATCCGAGGATTAATCATCGCAATGGTGCTGTTGGCCGCTCTTTTCGGCGCACTCTACTGGTCCAATCGTCATCCCGCATCTACCGAAACTGTAAATGCCTCGCCCGCGCCGACCAAGATCCTCAGCGTGAACGAATCGGACCTGACAAAAGTTGACTTGCGCAAAAGCAGCGGTGACCAACTTGCGCTGGCACGCAACGGCTCCGGTGCTTGGGAGATTCTGGCCCCCAAACCCATGACGGCAGACCAGAGTGCCGTGTCATCCATGCTCGGCACGCTCAGTCCCCTGAATTCAGAGCGGCTGGTAGAAGACAAAGCTACCGACCTCGGTTCCTACGGCTTGGCAAAGCCAGCGCTCGAAGTTGATCTCACCGAGAAGTCCAACAAGGCGCAAAAGCTGCTGATTGGCGATGACACGCCGGCCGGAAGCGGTGCCTACGCCATGCTGGCTGGCGATGCCCGAGTGTTCACCATCGCTAGCTACAGCAAGACCAGCATCGATAAGACGGCAAATGACCTCCGCGACAAGCGCATGATTACGCTGGACCCCGACAAAATCAGCCGCCTCGAACTGGTCGCCAACAAGCAGGATCTGGAGTTTGGCCGCAACAAGGACGACTGGCAGATCTTGAAACCCAAACCGCTGCGCGCCGACGGCACCGAGGTAGGCGAACTCGTCAGCAAGATCACTTCCGCGCGCATGGATACTGGCTCTTCGTCCGACGATGCCAAAAAAGCCGCTTCCAGTTTTCGGTCGGGCAAACCAGTGGCAACCGTCAGCCTGACCGCCGACTCCGGTTCCGAGCGACTCGAGGTCCGCAAGACGAAGGACGACTACTACGCGAAATCCAGCGTAGTCGAAGGCGTTTATAAGATTACCAGCGATGTCGGTCAGGCTCTCGACAAGAAACTGGATGACTTCCGCAATAAGAAGCTGTTCGACTTCGGCTTCGATGATCCCGACAAAGTTGAAATTCATGATGGCTCGAAAGCCTATATTCTGACCCGCAAGGGTGATGACTGGTGGTCCGCCGACGGCAAGAAGCTCGACTCCAGCAGCGTTCAGCCTGTGCTCGGGGATGTTCGCGGGCTTGCCGCCAGCAAGTTTGTGGATACGGGGTTCACCTCGCCCGTTATCCAAATGACAGTGACCTCGAAAGATGGCAAACGGGTGGAGAAGGTGGAAGTTGCGAAATCCGGAAGCGACTACATTGCCAAGCGGGAGGGCGACTCGAGTTTATACCAACTCGATTCCGGTGCGGTTACCGACCTCGAAAAATCCGCTGCCGGCCTGAAACCCGCCGAATTGAAGAAATAACCATCCAGGCCGGCTGACCTCGAACTGCCTTGCCCGTAGCGCTGGTGGTCGCTGTGTGGCTCCCACGGCTGGTCGCCCATTCGGCACCGTGCCCCGACCTTCGAACTCGAGACGACCCTAAGCCAATGGATAAGTCCAGGCTTGATATTCCCGAATCTGACAGCCTCGTGATCGGATCAGGCCCCAATGGCCTCTCCGCCGCGATTGTCATGGCGCAGGCTGGATCCTCCGTCACGGTAGTGGAGGCCGAACGCAGCATCGGCGGCGGTGCCCGCTCCGCCGCACTCACTCTTCCTGGCTTTGTTCACGATCTCGGCTCGGCCGTGCACCCGCTGGCGGCCGGATCTCCTTTTTTTTCCACGCTGCCGCTTGGCAAGTACGGCCTCGCGTGGATTCATTCGCCCACACCCGTGGCACATCCGTTGGATGATGGCTCCGCGGTCGTCGTCGAACGATCGGTTGATGAAACTGCGAGGTCGCTGGGCACAGACAGGGAGGCATACCAGGAATTGTTCACCCCCCTGCTGAATAACTGGGCCACCTTGTCCGCGGATTTCCTTCGCCCCTTGGGTATCCCGAAAAATGCCTTTGCCCTGGTCCAATTTGGCTGGCATGCCCTCCATTCGGCCAAATCCCTGGCCACAAGCAGGTTTCGCAATGAGAAATCCAGAACGCTGTTTTCCGGTTTAGCTGCGCACTCCACCCTTCCGCTGGAAACGAGTCCCAGTGCCGCGTTCGGCATAGTGCTCGCTTTGGCGGCTCACGCGGTCGGCTGGCCCATTCCGCGCGGGGGCGCACAACAGATCAGCAATGCCCTGGCCGCTCACCTGGAAAGCCTGGGTGGACGCATCTTCACGGGTATGCCTGTGAAGTCCATCGATCAGTTGCCTCCTTCTCGTGCCATTCTGGCCGATGTCACTCCCCGTCAGCTCTTGAGAATTGCCGGGCCG
Organism: Terriglobales bacterium; assembly: GCA_051986135.1. Classification (GTDB taxonomy): domain Bacteria; phylum Acidobacteriota; class Terriglobia; order Terriglobales; family Acidobacteriaceae; genus Gp1-AA122. The sequence goes on from JBPYDQ010000335.1 coordinate 16,660, forward strand.
CGGCTGCCTGGTTTTTATCGCCGCCAGCTCGAGAACTATCGCTATGGCCCCGGCGCCTTCAAGATGGATTGGGCCCTGGACAGGCCCATCCCCTGGACGTCTCAGGATTGTTTTCGCGCCGCTACCATCCACTTGGGAGGAACTCGGGAAGAAATCGAGCTTTCCGAGCGACTGCCGTGGCAAGGCTCGGTCTCGGAAAAACCCTTCGTGTTACTGGCTCAGCCGAGTCTGTTCGATCGCTCGCGTGCGCCTGAGGGCAGGCACACAGTCTGGGCATACTGCCACGTACCAAACGGATACGGAGGCGATGTCTCGGACAAAATCGAAAATCAAATTGAGCGCTTCGCCCCGGGTTTCCGCAAGTCGATTCTGAAACGCTCGGTAACCAATCCCTCCCAACTCGAAGCCTCGAATGCTAATCTGGTCGGCGGAGACATCAATGGTGGCGCGGTCACCTGGTCACAATGGTTTTTCCGGCCCACGCTTCAGACGTACGCGACTCCTTTGCCAGGCCTGTATCTCTGCTCGGCTTCTACCCCGCCCGGCGGCGGCGTACACGGCATGTGCGGCTATCAAGCCGCTCGCCTAGCACTCAAGCAGTTGTTCTGAATATTGTAGAAATGTTGTAAAGGGCTACCGGAAACGCTCTAGGCGAGAGCACCGCGCCAGGCGATCGAACTCTAATCCCGGGAAAAGCGGAGGGCAGCTCCCGGGCTGCCCGCTCGTTCGAGTGAAACAGGTCGCTCTATTGTTGCGGCGTCGTCGGTCTGCGGTGCACTGGTCGCTTGGTGGTCTTTGGCGCCGCCTTGGTCAGCAAAGTTCCCTTCTCCATGGTTATGACAAAGGGGCTGGGTGTGAACGACAGGGGCGTGCCCTCAAAATCCAGGGTAGCGCCGTCTTTCGGCATTAGCCGAGCAGGAATCGGTCCGTTCATATTCAGGATAATATCGGTGCGCTTCTGATCGATGTCGTCCTGGCTGGCCCCGATCTCAATCCGGTCAGAGGTGGCGTGGATTACCTGCCCTTCCATCTGCAGGGGAACGCCTTTGATGGCATTCCAGACCAGGTCGGAATCCGATTGCGCACCAGAGGATAAGACCAGTTCCCACTCGGCGAAGCTCATCTCCTTTGGCGGCTTGCTCTTTACCAGGTCGGCAGCCTGCTGAGCGGGAGTCGGGGGAATGTATTGGCTGATGGTGAAACCGGCCGGCGGAGTGGGCGATGCTTTGGCAGCAGCCATTACATCGCTCCAACCCTGATCGGAGCCATGGTATTTGCTGTATTGCGATTTCCCGTATTTCTCGATTCCCTGCGCAAGTTGCGCATTAGGAGCGATATTGGCGGCTCGTGCCGCAAACCACGCGCCATTTACAACATCTGGCGGATTGGACTGCAAATAGGCCAGCGCCAGAGGATAAACAATGCTGAAATCGTTCGGGCTGACTTCGGCCGCCGTCTTCAGGTGGCTCTGCGCAGCGGCAAAGTCCTTGTTCTGAAGAGCGGCGATACCGACCGCTCCACTGAATATGCCTCCCATTTCCCTCTTCAGCTTCTCGTAATCGGCATCCGACATGCCTTCGGGCTTGGCGAACTTCTGTAAGGCCTGAAGCCCCTGCTGGCCGTACTTTTGCGCGTCCGCCAGGTTCTGTTGCGGATTTTGTCCGGCCTGCGCGGCTGTGCGGCGAGTATAGGCGAGCAGAGCTAGCGCCCGGACGTTGTCGGGGTTGACTTGCAAGAGACGCTGGGCGGCGTCATTCATCTTTTCCCCATTCCCGCTCTGCTGATAGGCGATCATGAGAGCTTCCAGGGCATCCTCCTTCATCACACTTTGGGGATACTGCTGGAGAAAGGCCTCCAGGCCGCTGATCTTAGCGGCTGGATCTGTCTGTTGAATGGCGCCCACGTAGGCGTTGTACTCGGCGGGATTCTTGATCTCTTTCTTCTGTTGTTGCGGCACCGCCTGCTGACCTGCCGCGGGCTGCCCGCCTGTTTGAGCGCCGGAGGGCTGTGCCTGCGGTTGCGCTTGTTGTTGTGGAGTGGTCTGGCTTACTGCCATGCCTGCCAACAAAAGCACAATCGTCACTAAGCTTGTCTTCATCGATATAACTCCTGTGATTTTTCGGGAAACAGCGACGACAACCTGTCCGGGTTACCCAAGCCAAACATTCCGGGAGCTTTTGCTAAGCAGCCTCGGCCTCGCTCAAACAACAAACTCGAGAAGTTACACGTGCCGTGAAAACATTTAGCACACGCAATTTCCCCGGTGTGCGGGATTATAGAGATGTCCATCGCTCTCTGGCAAGCAAAGTCGCCACGAGCGCTGCTTCAGGTTCGGTAGGATGCGAATATTCCCGTTAGCAGATGGTTTCACGCCATGGAAATGGAAAGGAGAATGGTACCCGTGATGATGGACAGCAATTCTCGATTGAAAGACCAGGTGGCCGCCGTAACCGGCGCCGGGCGCGGCATTGGGGCCGCCATTGCCCGTCGGCTTGCGATGCTGGGAGCCACCGTCGTTCTGTGCGCGCGTACCGGCTCCCAACTCGAGACCACCGCCGATGCCATCTCGGCACGAGGCGGAAAAGCAGAGATAGCGGAATGTGATGTGACCAGTCGGCGAGCCGTCGACGAGTTCGCCTCGCGTTTTGAAACCCGCCACGGACGGCTCGACATCCTGGTGAACAATGCGGGAATCGGCGGCTTTGGCGGTCCACTCCATCAACTGCCGCCCGAAGCATGGGACCAGATTCTGAATACGAATCTGCGTGGAGTCTATTACACGATTCGGGCATTTGCGCCCATGATGATCCAAGCCCAGCATGGTCACATCATCAACATCTCTTCTTTGGCTGGAAAAAATGCCCTACCCAATGGAGCCGCTTATGCCGCGTCCAAATGGGGCCTCAACGGACTGACTTACTCGGTGGCCGAGGAGCTGCGAGCCCATAACATCCGCGTCTCGGTAGTCTGTCCCGGATCGGTCGACACCAGTCTGAGCCCGCACATTGGACGGGATCCGCGCAAAATGCTCCAACCCGACGATGTCGCCCATACCGTCGCTATGCTGGTTACCGAAGCGCCACAATCTTTTATCAGTGAGGTACTGCTGCGACCCACTCTGAAACCGTAATTTCAGGGACGGCCGGCAGGTGAACAAAAACTGAGCTGAGATTTCCCAGGCAGAATATCGACCCAAACGCGGAAGCCCAAGCTCACTTCTTGAACAGGTTCTCGAATGCCTTGCGGGCGTCGTCGACGCGTGCCGCGCTGGCCGACGTTTCCTTCTCGACCATGACCCGCATGGTGTAGAACTTGCAATCGTTCTTAATGTCCTTCCGCGGGATCCGCTCGGGTATGGGCTGTGTGCATTCGAAGCGGCTGGCCGGATCGAAATAGGCGCACTGCTTGCACGCATGCAATTCGAATCCGCACTTGGGACACTGGCCCACAGGTTCGGTGAACGCCTGCAGCACGGTACCGCACTGCGCGCAGCGAGAGACGCTGCGAGTTGCTGCCATTTGTAGTGGCCGCGGGCCGAAGGTGTTGTCCCGCTTAGGCGGTCGGTCCCCGGAGGCCTTCTCGGGTTTCTCGTTTCGGTCCATGTATCCGGGTTGTCTGTACTTCCGGTCTGACAAGTGGCTCCTCCTTGAGTGCAATTGTCTCGCCTGCGGCACGGCTTGAAAAGCCCTATCTGTTAACTAGGGCCTACGGCCCGCGAAAGTTCATGAAATGGCGGTGACTACCTCTGAGCTGTTTGCGATATTCATCCGGCGCGCGCAACCTTCCCGACACACCGACAAGGCGGCAACCCTAGTCTTCGGGATTGCTGACCGGATCGGTGCGCCCGGGAGGAGTGGGTGCGATCTTGGTGTCACTGGGAGCAGTTTGTTCCCCGGCGCCGGCCGGAACAACACGTTCTGAGCTACTTGTCGGCTCGAGAGGGCTGGTCATGGCGCTTTCAGGATTCAGCAAATGATCCTGGTTTGGTCCTAGACCCAGTTTGATCAGCGCGCGAGAGTCAGGAACGACCTTTGTCTGCCAGCCATTGGCTGCTTGGAAACGAAGCATAGCATTCTCGGATCTTTGGTCCCAGACTCCGTTGGGATCGCCCGTCAGGAAATGCTCGCGAATCAGCGCTTCTTGTACCTGCCGCGCTCGATCCGAATCCATCTTCTGCTGACCGCGCCGCCAGCTCGCCTTTTTCGAACGCTTCTCTTTGCGCGAGCTCGCATGGGCTCGCCCGAGCTTGGAGGATTTCAGGGACGCGGCGGAACGGCCTAACTCGGGCTTGTGTCTGCCGGCCGGTTGCGACCCACCATAGCCAAAGCACAAAGCAGCCCAAAACAGCAGGGCGACGCTCGCTTTAGTAGGCGTTCGCATCGAGATGGTCGAAAACTCCCCCCGCAACCGTTCTCCTAAGATGCCGGATTACGCTACACCGGCACGAAAAATATCTTTTGCCGGCTGACACTGGAATGATGTCCCATTTTCACTCCAGCGCCAGCCCAAAAAGGCCTTAATTTGCTACTACGGAAGTGTACCTGCGAGGAAAATGGTACCGTCCTGCGAGCCAGCGCCCCTCGGACGCACCAGAAAGACGACGTCCTGTCCGCTCTTCAAGCTGGACTGGATCTTGCTGAAATCGTCTTCGTTGTTGACGGGCTGCTTATTGATTTCCAGAATCACATCGCCGCGATTGAGGCCAACATCGTCGGCGAACGATCCCGGTTTGACATCCTGAACAATTACGCCCTTTGCGGGAACGCCCAACCGGTCAGCCATGTCCGGGGTCAGGCTACGGATTGCCATGCCAAACTTGCTGGGCTTCGGCGTGTTGTCTTCCTGGCCTTCTTCTTCCTCGCCCAGCCGGGAGGCAAACAGCTTGGCACGATCCGCGATTGTGATCGTGGTCTCCTGCTTCTTGCCGTTGCGAACAAAGCCGACGTTCGCCTTCGAGCCGGGTTTACGAGCGGCAATATCGGAGACCAGTTCGTCTCCGTTCTTCACCGGCTTACCATCGATCGAAACAATGGTGTCGCCGACTTTGAGACCTGCCTGGTCAGCCGGGCTGCCCGCAACCACGTTGGACACGGTGACGCCGCCGGCTTGTACACCGTAGACGCGGGCCACAGCCGGATTCTGCTGCGCCGCAAACTCGACTCCGATCGAACCACGAGCGACGCGGTGGTCGGGCCCAATGAGTTGGTTATAAACATTGACCACCGTATTAGCCGGTAAAGCAAAACCAACGCCGGCGTAGGAGCTGGTCTCTGTCAGGATCGCGGTGTTGATGCCAATCACCTCGCCCGACATATTGACCAGCGGACCGCCGGAGTTTCCGGGATTGATAGCTGCGTCGGTCTGAATGAAAGACTGGAATTGCCGGCCGGGAACGATGTTTCTGCCCTTATAAGAAACTATGCCTGCGGTGACCGTGGCATTCAGGCCAAACGGGCTGCCAATGGCCAATACCCAGTCGCCCACCTGCATGCTGTCCGAATTTCCCATTTTGGCGGCGGGCAGAGGCTTGTTGAGATCAATCTTGATAACCGCCAGATCAGTTTCCTGATCGGTTCCGATTACCTTGGCATCGTGCTGTACGCCAGCTGGATCCTCAAACAATCGCACTCGCACCCGGTCCGCTTTCTCCACCACATGCCGATTGGTAAGTATGTAACCCTTGGCATCGACAATGACTCCCGATCCGAGAGACCGCTCGCGAATACCGTTTCCACCCTCGGGGCCTCCGGGAACACCTTGACCACCCGGGCCGCCAAAGAATCGATTGAAGAAGTCTTCAAACGGATTTTCCTCACCACCACCCTGGTCGTCATTCGGGTTGCCAGGACGCAAACGCCGGTGCGGGTTCTTGATCACCGACTCGGTATTGATGTTGACGACGCTGGGTTCGAGCTGTTTGGCGATTTGGGAAAAGACGTTCGAGAGCTCTCGCGGCGCTGGCACCGTCAGCGGTGTGGCATCGGAAGACCTGTTCTGGGCTTCTTTCCCCTTCACACTGAAAGAGATGACTGTGCCAATCAGAATGCCGACCGTGAGGGTGAGGAGAATGCTTACGGCATAGGCAAGACGATTTGCTTTCAGGCGAACCCAGAAAGCGCGAACGCGCGAGTCCATAATTTGACTTTCCTCCGAAAATTAAGACAATTTCAAATTATACGCGTCACGACGACACCCCGCTCTAATCGATGCCCGCAACCATGTTTGGATGCAGGAGAGATCAGAAGGGCGAGCCACAAGGCAGAAACCCTCCAGGGCAGCCAAGAAGCGGGCCGGCGCAAGCCATGGATGAGGGGGCACCGAGGCGCTCACATTCCGCCTGCCAGTACCGCCAGGAACAATCCCGTATAAGCGGCAATCACCCACACCACCAGCAACGCGCTAAAGGCAAATGCTGTCAGCAGATCAAAGGGGCGCGTGACACAGCAGCGGACGAGCTGAAACAGCCCTATCGCCTCAGCGAGGGCTAATACCGGAAAAAGTAGAGCGGCAATCAAGCTGGCGTGCCCGACCGAAGGCGTAATCACCAGATAAGCCAGGGCCGGCAGGAATGCCAGGGCCGGAATAACGGCAAGCGGCGCCCCGATAAACACCCAATGCTGCCGCAGCCTGTTCATGCGCCAGAAGTCTAGCAGGGTCCTTCCCAGCCTCAGGCCACCTGGGTGCGGGCTTGGAAGTAGGCAATGACCTTATCTGCGGTTATCTCGCGGAAATCCTTGATCACCCAGTTTGCGCCATAATGCCCCAATTCGCCGCTGCCGCGATCCACACCCAACACCAGCCGAAAGCCGCCATTGCGGCCCGCCTCGACGCCGACAATCGCATCCTCGGCAATCCCGGCTCGGTCCGGATTCGGCGACGGAACCAGTTCCGCTAAGCATGCCAGAAAGATGTCCGGTCGAGGTTTGCCCCGAAGGTGACGCTGCTCGCTGACATTACCATCGACGATGACCTCGAACAGGTTGGCTATGCCGCACTTCTTTAATATCGGAATTGCATTCTTGCTGGAAGAAGCAATTCCGACATGGATCCGGTGTGCCCGCAAATCCTCTACAAACCTTATGGCTTCATGATCGTAATCCACACCAAGTTCGTCCACCTTCTTTCTGAACAGCTCATCCTTGCGATTGCCCAGACCGGCAACCGTCTGAGCTGTGGGCGGATCACTCGGGTTCCCCATGGGAAGGTGGATGTGGCGAGAAGCAAGGAAGCTGGCTACCCCGTCATACCGCGGCTTGCCATCCACGTATTGGAGATAGTCGCCCTCAGCATCAAAGGGCACAAAGGGTTCGCCGGTTTTCTTAGCCCGCTCGTCCAGATAGGAGTCGAACAACTCTTTCCATGCCGCGGCATGTAAGCGCGCCGTGAATGTAATCACGCCATCCAGATCGAAGACCATCGCGTCAGGACCGTTACTCAAAACCATGCGCCTCGAACTCCCTCGAATTGAAGATCATTTGCTGCCGGAAGACACCAACAGTACCGGACAGCCGGCGGTACGAACCACGACTTTGGTGGCGCTTTGCGGTGTGTCCCACTTACCATGCCATGCCATCACCACAAGATCCGCCTGACGCTCGCGGCTGACTTGCGCCACTTCCGATCCGGCCCGGCCTCCGGTTACCAGCAGCTTGAAAGAAACCGAGGATGGCGGAGCGCCAAGGGCCAGCATGCGATTCATGAACTGGTTCGCCCAGTTGGGCCACTCGTGCTGCGGTTGATCGACGTAGCGCGGCGCGGGCAAACTGCCGGGCTCGTGGCGGTGGTGACCGCCGCGCGCGGCAACGTGTACGGCGGTTACCGTAGCTCCCGCGCGTTGTGCGAGCTCTGCCGCCGGAGCCGTGGCCAGATCCGAGCTTGGCGTGCCATCGTGGGCCAGCAGAACACGCCGCACCTTCCAGGGCTGCTCGCCGCGTTCGCCGACCAGCACAATTCGGTCCGGAGCGCCCGCCAGCACAGCTTCGGTAACCGAACCAAAACAATCCGGGCCCACGTGATGCCCGGTGTTAATGCACATGACGACCATCGAATGGGTCAGCCGGTGCAAGGAATTAAGAATCGCTTCGGCAGGTTCGCCGCGTTGCGGATCAAGCACGGCTCCGTGCAGATCCTCGTCTCGAAGTCCTAAGCGGTCAATGGCCTCGCGAGGGGTGAAGGGATGTTCTGCGGCGTAGAGCACATGAAGGGTGGCATGGTAGAGTTGGGCTAAATAGCGGCCAATCGGAATAGCTCGGCGAGAGCAGGTACTACCGTCGAGGGGGAGTATGATATTCTGCACCGAACTTGGTTTGACAGTCGCGCTCTCGAGCGCACTGTACCACTCAGGTAGAGCCGCAGCCACTGTGCACCTCCTATCATCCCAGCGTTTCTATCCATCCAGGCAGCGCCAGGAGTTCCAGCCGCTTCCGGCGCGGTCGGCCAGATAGCGGTGGCCTGGTCTGGCCAGAGTCTCCGGACCGCCTCCAAGGCGCAACTGCAAAGGCTTACTGCCGCTCACAGAGACCTGTATGTCTTGATGCCTTACGGATACATACAGCTGGCGCCCGCGCCATTCGAAGGGAAGCGAGAGTCTTCGCCAGTTGTCAAGCAGGCACGGCGTGAAACTCACACCATCCGGTAGAATCTCGAACCCGGCAAATCCAAACACCATGGCTTGCCAGAGGCCACCAATGGCAGCCGCATGCACACCCCCGGCGGCGTTGCCCATGTTGTTGCCAAGGTCGATTTCCGCCGCTTGCTTCAGATATTGTCCCGCCAAGAGCTTTTCGCCTAGCCTCGCCGCAACCAGGGCGTGCATAGAGGGACTCAGTGAGCTGCCATGTCCGGTGCGCGGTTCGTAATAGCGAAAGTTAGCCAGGCGCACGTCGCCAGGAAACTGGCTCCACAGCAGATACAAAGCCATGACCACATCTGCCTGTTTCACGACATCCGTCTCATTAATGCGCTGGTGACCGAGAATCATGTCCATGGCCGCCGTGCGCGGCTCGAACTTCTTCAAATCAATGGGTTCTTTCAAGTAGTAGCCGGCAAATTGTTCGTAAAGCCGGGTGGTCGGATCGAAGATCGTGAAAGCGGCGTCGGCTAATCTAAGCCAGTTGGCAAGTTCATCTTGCGACAGCCCCAACCGACTCTGAAGTTCACGCCAGCGATCTGCTCGGTTCTGCCGCAACCAGTCGGCCGATTCGACGCCGCGGCGCAGGTTCCAGGCAGCCATCAGGTTGGTGAAAAGGTCGTCGTCAACGTTCTCGTGATATTCATCGGGTCCGATGACATGGCGGATGTGATATTTCCCATCGCCTTCCATCGTGCCGCGGCTGGCCCAGAAACGCGCGGTTTCCAACACGATCTCGGCGCCGCACTCGGCAAAGAAATTGTCATCCCCGGTTGCTTGCCAGTACTGCCACACGGCATAGGCAACATCGGCGGTGATGTGGATTTCCAGATCGCCGTTGAGAACCGAAATTACCTCTCCATTGGGAGTGATTACCGCACGCGGGGTTGTTTCTTCTCCTGTATCGGCCGACTCCCAAGGGTACATGGCACCGCGAAATCCCTTCAGCTCGGCCTTTGCCCGAGCCGCATCCAGCGTGTGGTAGCGGTACGTAAGCAAGGCGCGCGCCGATGGCGGATGCGTAAACGTGTAGAAAGGCAGCATGTAGATCTCAGTATCCCAGAAGACGTGCCCCTTGTAGGCTTCCCCTGTGAGGGCCCTGGCGCCGATGGAAACGCGGGGGTCCCCGGGATCGGCAGCGCTGATCAAGTGATAGGCGGCAAAACGCAGCGACGTTTGCAATCCGTCGTCGCCCTCGACTTGGATGTCGCTGTGCTCCCAACGCGTATTCCAAGCCGATTCATGCGCCGAAACCGCCCGGAAAATATTGTTGGGAAGAACCCGATTCACGTGCGCCACAGCGGCGTCGAGCGGTTCCTCGGTGTCCCGCGACGAATAAATAGAGACCACCCGGTAGAGATGACACTCCGTGCCCACCCCCACCCTCAACTGAAATCGCTCCACGATTCGGCGCTCGTCCATCTCAACCTGGCGCTCGCCGACGTTGGTGTTCGAAGTCAGCAACTGACTGGCGGCGCCAAACGCAATCTCGACATCCCACCCCGGTGTCTTCAAAGCTAGCGGCAACACGTTGGGCCGCTCGGGACTGCGTCTCGCCTTCCAGCGGTTCGCGGGAACTGCCAGCGCGCTTGCCGGCAATTCAATCGAGCTCTCGAATCGCAGGGTGGCGCTGTAGTTCTCGGCGGAGACAATCACGGATTGCAGAAGCAGGTGCCGGTCAGCCAACGAGGCCAGCCGGAAAGCGAGCACTCGGCTGATACGGCCGTTCTTATCCCGGTGCCGCCACTTCCGCCAGAGTATCCCGCGCGCGAAATCGAGGATGCGACGGTGTTCCAAAATCTCACCTTCTTGCATGCTGAGTGGCTGATCATCGATCCAGACCCGCACTCCGGTCCAATCGGGCAAAATCATCAGCTGTGGGACACTGCCGGGCTTATCGGAATGTTCAAAGACGCCGGCAAGAAAGGTTGCGGGTGCCGATAACGGGCTGCCTTCGGCTAACGAGCCGCGGTTACCAACGTAACCATTGGCGATCGCAAAGAGGGACTCCACCTCATGCTCGCGTGCCAGGGTGAATCCTTCCTCAATTAACAGCCATGGCCGTTCCGAGATTCGGAACAGAGCAGCCGGAACGATGCGGGCTAAACTGCTGTCCGCCTCGCCGGCTTCGGGGCGGTATAAGGCCGTTTCATCGCTTTCTAAGTTGCAGGACGGGGCCGAATAATCCATAACAACCTGTTGTTCGGGTTTTACCGATTCCACCTGCCCGGGCCGGCTTCGGCTTAGTTTGACCAACTCTTTTCGGAATGAACTGAGCGACAGCACGCTGTCGCCCCAGACGCTGAGATGTCGGCGCCACAGAAGATTTTGCCTCAGGAAATGCCGGAAGGGAAACGGGTTGGGGAAAGATGGACCTTTCCCACAAATCCGAGCGCAGGAAGAATCAGGCGGATCTTCTCTCTCCTAAGCTACAGCTGGCATCCAAGAGGCAAGAACAATGTAGCCGTGAACAGGGGCAAGCAACGGTACGTCGTGACAGTTGGGCGACCCAGGTAACCGCTCCGCTCTTGATTTTCGCCGGCTCAGTTCTCGTCGCCGACCGACAAGCCCCTGCCCGAGTAGCGCCGCTTTCGACCGATGCCATCGTGGAACGCTTGATGACAACCAGGGCCCGTCAGCTCCGGGAGCTCGACGCTCTGAATGTTGTCCTCGCTTACCGTGTCGACTACCACGGTTTCGGTGGCGCCCGCCATGCCGAGATGCGGGTGGTAAGCAGCTACGTTTCGCCGAATAAAAAGAACTTCCGAATCCTCT
>JBPYDQ010000336.1:0-4184 GCA_051986135.1 Terriglobales bacterium
GTCGATTTGGTCGAAAACGGTTTCCATTGGAACACGCTCGGTCATCACCTTGGGCATAAAATGCTGCAGAACCGCCCCAATTATGCCGCTAATAAAAACGACCAGGAAAAGCACCATTAAAACGCGAGTCAGCGCCCCGTTGCCAAGCTGAAAGCCGGCATGAAAGAGGATGAAAGGAAAGCTGAGAAATCCCAGCCAAAGATGTCCCCGCATCCACCAAGTGGCGCGGCCAATGCGCCAAATTCGGTGCCTCCTCCGGAAGCCTAGCAGGCCGGCAAAGAGCATCATCGCTGAACCCACGCCCGCGTAGGTGAGGCCCGCCACACTGCCACCGCTGACACCGGTCACGCTGAAGAGTACATAGGGAACATAAAGCACGCCGCCAAGCGCTAGGAGCAGCAGCGATCCGATCAACCAGCCCCGATGGCTTCGGTCAATAATCATGGCCGGAAGCCTTTACCTGTCTGTTTCCCAAGTTGCGCAAAAAAATCACGAGGATTGACGCGGTGGGCGGCATCGTGAGGGCAAGCGTAGACACAGTTTGGTTCGTCGTGATCGGGGCAGAGATTGCAGGCTGTCGCTTTGGTTTTTACTTCGGCGATTTTTTGGCCCGGACGCGCGGGATCATCAACGGCCACTTGAATGGGCTGCATGTTGATGTTGCCGTAAGGGCAATTATTGGCACAGAGGCCGCAGCCGATGCACCAGTCCTCAATGGTGATTTCCAGGCTGTTGCGACGACGAATCGCGCCAACCGGGCATCCGACCATGCACAAGGGATCTTTACACTGCCGGCAGGAGGTAGCCACGAGGTAGTGATCAAGACGCAAACCGTCGCGGATCAAGCGACTGACCCCACCATGGGCGTCGGCGCAGGCACGCACACATTGATCGCAACGGGTGCATTTGTCCAAATCGAGCACCAGAAGGCTCTGCGCCTCCATCAAACCCCGGGACAGGAATGAGTCCACCGGCACACTTTGTATCTGCATGAAGCGCTGGCGATTTTCTAAGCTCCGCTCGCGGGCAACCGATTCGAGGCCGCGCCGTACCTCTGGGAAACGCTCGAGCATTGCATTGAAATCTTCGACGGGAATGCGTACCGCCTCCACGTGATCGAGGGCAATACAATTTGCCGTTCGAACGCCGCCCCCGAGAAGCGAAAGTTCACCGAAAAATCCACCGCGGCCCAAGTAGGCCAGGACCAGATCGCCCCCAGGGTGGGTTTCCGTTACCTTCACGAAGCCGATGCGGATCAGAAAGAAGCTGTGGGACGGGTCGCCCTGGCGGCAAATCATCTGGCCCGGAGAGTATTGCCGCAACTCAACCCGGTCCCGCAGATAGGCTATGAAATCGGGTGTTACCGAAGAAAAGATAGGAATGCCGCGCAAGTGGGATTCCAGCGCACGCTGCCGATATTTCTGCTCGATGCGAGCGCGGAAATTGCGATTCCGGCGCATCATATCGAGCACATTGCGAAGCATCTCGAGTACCACGCAGTCGGTTTTGGCACGGACTGTGGCGGAACGAGGGTAGTAGTTCATGCAGGTCATTTCCCCGAACAAATCTCCCGGCTCGAGCGCTGCGAGACGATTGTTGTAGGGCAGATCGACGGGACCATCGATCGGGATGTAAGCCTTCTGGGGTCCTTTCGAAGGCGATCGGTCCGAGGGCTCAAGAATCGTCTTGACCTTGCTGAAAAATCCTTTGCCTCCTTTGGTATTCACGTGCGCCAGGGGTGAGGAAAGAAACACCTCCGCTTTTCCTTCCAGAATATAGAAGGCTGTGGACCCGTAATCGCCTTCCTTGCAAATCACTTCGCCGGCCTTGTAGGTGCGCTTGCGAATCGCATTGCTGTTCAGATTCAAAAATGTCCCTGAGATGCCCCCGAACACATCCACCTTTTGCAAGTCCCCGAGGCTGATGGGATCGCCGCTGCCAAGGTTCGTCTCGACAGTTTTTTTGTTGGTGAGCGCACCCGTAGGGCAGCTAACCATGCACTCGCCGCAACTCACACAACTGGACAGGCCCATTGGCAGGTTGTTGTCGAAGGCGATTCCCGCCTGGTATCCCTTGCCGCGTCGCGCAAGCACAAAGTTATTCCGGATCTCATTGCAGCCGCGAATACAGCGATCGCAGAGAATGCACGCCTCGTGGTTCACGGAAATGGCCAGGGAGGAGTCATCCTGTCCGCGGGGCACTGCTCGGGGAGCAAAGGGAGACCCAGATAGCCCGGTTTGTAATGCCAGCCGCTCGAGTTCGCAATCCCCGGAAAGCTTCTGGCGAGCGCAGGGAGAGGGATGATCGGCCATTAGAAGCTGCAATAGGGTTCGCCGGACGCCTTGGATGTCCTCGGTCGAGGTCTTCACCTGCATTCCGGGCTCGATCAGCCGGACGCAGGAGGCAGCATAAACGCGCTGACCAATATCGACGACACAGACTCGGCAGACCCCCACGGGCTTTTCATTCTGCTGGTGGCACAAAGTGGGGATCACGATGCCGGCCTTTTGCGCCGCTTCGAAGATGGTTGTGGTTTCGCCGCGTGCTCCGTCGATGACCACGCGTTTTCCGTCGATCGTGAGCTGGATCTGCTGCCGGGGAACGAAGGTTGCTGAAAAGTCTTGTTCCATAAGTTCAGCCGCGGGCTTAAAAGCACACTCCGGCGGAACATCGCCGTGCTTTGAAGTGGTCGTCGACCAGTGCGGGAAAATGTTTGAGGATCGAGGCGAGCGGAGCATGGACAACCTGCCCGAGGCCGCAGATGGAGGTGAGCCGCATGGCCTTAAAGAGCTCATCAATCACGGTCAAGTCGTTCTTGCCGGACTCTCCGGAGGTCCAACGTGTAAGAAGGTCCACCAGTTTTTGGGAGCCAACTCGGCAGGGAACACACTTCCCGCACGATTCATTGCGAAAGAAACGGGTCGAATTGATCGCCATGTCCAGCATGCAGCGTCCCTCCGCACAAACGACAATCGCGCCGGATCCGACCATTGAACCAGCATCGGCCAGCGCCTTAAAGTCCAGTGGCAAATCAACCAGGGAGGCGGGTAGGTAGCCGGACGAGGGCCCCGATGGGGCAAACGCGAGCAGCGCCTTCCCGTCGGGCAGGCCGCCCGCATATTTAAAGATCAGATCGCGATAGGAGATGCCCATCGGCACTTCGAAGGCGCCGGGATAACGAACATCCCCGCTAATCCCAACAAACTTTAGTCCCGAGATTCCGTTGCGCCCCTGTTTTTTGTACCAGTCTGGGCCATGCACAAGGATGGCGGTCGCCAAGGTAAAGGTTTCGACATTATTGATAACGGTGGGAGCATTCCACAGGCCGTTGGTGCCCGGGAAGGGCGGTTTGTTCCGTGGTTCAGAGCGCTTCCCTTCCATCGCTTCAAGCAGAGCGCTCTCTTCCCCACATATGTAGCCGCCCGGGCTGACGAAGATTTCCAGCTCAAAATCGAGCTTGGACCCGAGAATATCGCGTCCCAGGATACGCTCGCGATAGCAGCGCCGGATTTCCTCCTGCAAGACTTCCCGCGGTTCCTCGTATTCGTGGCGGATGTAAATGTAACCCTTGGTAGCACCGCTGATCAGCCCAGCCATGATCATGCCTTCGATGACGAGGTGCGGGACCCTTTCCATAAGGAAGCGATCTTTGAAGGTCCCCGGCTCACTCTCGTCGGCATTGCATATCACGTATTTCTGACCGCCCGCGGCATTTCTCACAATTTCCCATTTGGCGCCGGTAGGGAAGCCGGCACCGCCCATTCCGCGCAAAGCGGAAGCTTTGAGCGCGTCCAGCACCGCAGCAAAATCGCGGCGCTCTACAAACTGCCGGACGGCCTTGTAGGTGCTGGTGCCCGGGTAGGGGTCGGTTTCTAGCCGGCTAGCGGGATGCTTCCGGGAGGGGGGGTGCCGCAGCCTTCCTTCGATCGCCGCCTGAACCATCTCGGTCGCAAGCTGGGGATTCACATCGGAATAAATCCGATCATTGATGGACAGAGCCGGAGCGGTATCACAGCGGCCCAGGCAAGAAACATCGCGAATCAAAACTTCCTCCGCCGGGCGGCCGGCAAAGGACTGGTCAAGCGCTTTCCGCAGCTCAACCGCGCCGCGCAGGTGACAGGACATGTCTGCACAGACCCGGACATCCGCCTTGGGAGGTGGCTTGAGGTAAAAGTGGGGATAAA
>JBPYDQ010000337.1:0-11892 GCA_051986135.1 Terriglobales bacterium
ACGTCAGTGCGTCCTGCCTGCACGACGCAGAGTGCAGGCAATGGCTTCACCAGCTCTATCGTTGCGTTCTATCACCTGCTCATACCTCGGTGATATGGACCGATCTGAACGTAATAGCCTGAGTCCAGTTTTCTAGCTTGAAGAGGCGGAGGGACAGAAAGACGGATCTTGCAAACGCCGGGGCGGTGGAGTCCAGGCGTGCTCCAGATTGTCTAGGGATCGGTTACGGTTTGGAAGAACCTGTCCACCGGAACCCAACGCTCATCGGGACTGAAACATATGTGCTACGCTTTCACTACCTTAGAGCCGCCCCAGAGAATCCCGACGATGCGATATTTAAGCTTGCCGGAGACAAGCCACTTTTCTATCCGAATGGGCATGGCTGCAAAATCGATGAAGGCGAGCTTATAGTCCTTGGCCAGGATATCGGAGGGACTGTCGCGGCAAGAGACAGCACTCCTCGAATCGAACCCTTTGCCGCGCCGTCCAGGCTGTAACTGAAGTCACCTGCCTGCGCTTCGAGCAGACGAACGCCGGTATCGGACCCGGTCCAATCGGTTTTTTATCTCTGAGGTTGCTGGCTGCCGAAGGCGTCAAAACGAGTGCCTCTCTTGAGGCGGCCATTGATGCCCGCCTGGAGCCGGGGCCAGGAATCCGAGCAGCCACCATGTCATGACGTGGGATTTGAACTGGGGACCCCACAATGCGGATCTACATGATGAGTCCCACCCCATCCTGAGCCCAGATTCCGGCACACGCTTGAGGAAGTAATGTTGGCTTCCGTCGAACCTGAGGTTTATGAACAATGATTCGAAGGATTTTGCGATGACGCGGAGCTATCCCGAAAAGGCGCGGAATTGCTGGGCCACTTCCGAGGGCTTTGGCAAGTATCGGGTGAACGCCCAACTCGTGCGCAAATTTCGGCACTATAATTTGAGCGCGGCGAGTGTTGAAAATCAACACATTCGCGTCATTGGGACCGAAGAAGTCGCATATGTGGCGGCCATTATCTTCAAGGCGGTTTGCCCTCGATCGAGCCATCCACCTACAACCCGTGGGCTCTTGTACGTGCCCGGACGCTTTGCGGGCGAAACCAGAGATGCCGGGTGTGTCGAAGAAGGAGTGAAGGCATGTCATCAGAATACTCGTACCCTGATGTAGCAAAAATGATTGATCACTCTCTATTGAACCCCACGTTGACCTGGGATGACTTGGAGGGTGGGAGTGCCCTCGCCCTGGCCTACGATGTAGCGAGCGTCTGCATCATGCCTTACGCACTGAAGCACTGCGCAGAGCGTCTGCGCGGCAGTGACGTGCGTGCGAGCACGACAATTGGATTCCCGCACGGCAATCACAGGACAGGAGTAAAGGTGGCCGAAGCTCGGCAGGCCCTAGCCGACGGTGGAGAGGAACTCGACATGGTCGTGAACATCAGCAAGGTACTTAGCGGTGACTGGTCCTATGTAAGAGATGATATCCGCTCGGTGGTGGAAGAAACGCACTCTGGGGGGCAAAAGGTAAAGGTCATCTTCGAAAACGCCTACCTTAATACCGACCAGAAAATCCGTTTATGCGAGATCTGCGCCGAGGTACGCGCGGACTGGGTGAAGACATCAACAGGTTATGCGCCCTCGGGTGCAACCGACGCGGATCTGATCCTTATGCGCAAGTATTCTCCCCCCTACGTGCAGGTAAAAGCCGCGGGAGGTGTTCGCGACCTGGATGCGCTCTTGCGGGTGAGAGCTCTCGGTGCGACCCGCTGCGGCGCCACACGGACGGCTAGCATGCTGGACGAAGCCCGTCGCCGCCTCGGCCTAGGACCAATCCAGGTCACGGCAGCGGCACGCGCCACTCTGTGATCGGGAAGCCGCCCGTGCCCTCGGTCTTCTCATCCACTATTTCTTGCCCCGAAAGTTTTTCGGCAGCGCATACGCGATATAGGCTCGAGCTACCGGTTCCGCGCTGGGCGCTTCCGGCCCATCTCTTGGGACTTGGGTCTGTTTCGCGGATGTTGCGCAGATAACAATAAACTCTCGGCCATCTACTTCATAAATTGCCGGCACTCCTTCGGCGGCTGCGGGCATGCTGGTCGACCAAAGCACCTTGCCGGTCTCCTGGTCATATGCGCGAAGCTTGCCTTCATCTTTGGAGGCTATAAAAAGCAAGCCGGTAGCGGTAAGTACCGGGCCATTTCTCGGCAGCATCACGCCTGTGTTCCTGAGCTTTTCCGCAGCAGCTTGGGGAGCGTCTCCGAAGGGTACTTGCCACTTAATGGTTCCCTCATTCAGCTCGTAGGCGGTGATGACCGACCAGGGCGGACTGATGATGGCTGGTTGCAGGCCGTAACCTGACCAGAAGCGAAGCCGTGCTTCACTCGATTGGGCTGATGCTGGCGGGGGCTCTCCGCCAGGTGGAATCGGACCCGGTGCATCGTCAGGATTACCGAGATAAAGCAGCAAATCATTCAGCAACCTGTCGGTAAGATCGGGAAATCCGGGCATGTCTTTCAGGCCGTATTGCACAACTCCTTTAATAGTGCTTTCGCCATAGACAGACGGCGCTCTTACAAGAGACGGGATCGCCGGAGGTGCGCCCTCTCGCTGAGGGCCATGGCACCTTTCACAATAGAAGTGGTAAACCGCCTTACCTTGTTGGGAAGGAGTTGCCTTGTTAGGGATGTTCCACAGCGAAGGTGGGGCTCTGCGTTCATCCTTGAGTATGGCCGGGAGATCCATGGAAACGACAAACATGGTCCCGTTAGTGGGGTTTGAGGCGGTCATGCCCCAGTTAGATCCTCCGCGGTTGCCAGGCATCTCAATCGTGTCCGCTTTCTCTGGCGGTGTAAAAAGTCCCTCATTGATCGCACCCGCAATGACCTGTTTCCAGTGGGCGCTGTCGCGCGGATTCAACACGTAGGGATCCAGGTCGGCTATTGTGAACTTCTGGCGGGCAAATGGAGGAGGCTTGGTTGGAATGGGTTGAGTCGGCGAAGCGGCTTCACCTGGCATTTGGGACTTTGGGACCGGACGTTCCTCGATTGGCCACACTGGTTTACCGGTGTCTCGATTGAAAACGTACAGAAATCCTTGCTTAGAAGCCTGCGCAACGATCGCAACATCCTTGCCATCGTGCCGCACCGTGAGTAACTGGGGAGCGGAGGTGGCATCGTAGTCCCATAAGTCATGGTGCAAGAGTTGGTAGTACCAGACTAACTTGCCGGTGCGTGCTTCAAGCGCCAGCAGGGAGTCAGAAAAGAGATTGTTTCCTTTGCGGTCCGCTCCGTAAAAATCGTAGGTGGGAGCACCAGTTGGGATGTAGACGATGCCAGTCTTTTCGTCCAGGCTCATTTCACCCCAGCAATTTGTGCCGCCTACATATTTCCACGCATCTTTCGGCCAGGTCTCGTAACCGAACTCGCCGGGGTGAGGAATAGTGTGGAAAATCCATACCATCCGCCCCGTTCTAACATCGTATGCCCGGATGTCGCCGGGAGGTGATCCGTAATCCTCACCCGTTTCCGAGCCCAGAATGATGAGATCGCCAAAAACCTGTCCAGGCGTACCAGATTGGATTTGATAGATCGTCTTCGGAGGGCGGCCAAGCCCTTCTTTTAGATCCACGGAACCGCCATTCCCGAAAGTTTTGATCAACTCTCCCGTGTTAGCGTCAATGGCCTCCAGATGGTTATCGAAGGCAATGAAGAGCCGTTTGTCCGATCCGGTTTTGCTCTGCCAGTAGTTTATGCCGCGGTGTACTTCCAATCTCATCCCCATGCTGTTCGGATGGTGAGCCCATAGCTGTCTTCCGGTCCGAGCATCGAGAGCGACTATGTCGGAGCGTTGTGCGATTACGTACATGGTCTTGCCAACCACGATCGGATTGAATTCGTACGCGCGTTCATTTCCCGCATCGTAAGACCATGCGATCTCCAGCTTTTGCACGTTCGAACGAGTGATCTGCTTGAGGGCACTATAGTGGGAGGAGTCCGGGCTGCCCAGATAGGTGCTCCATGTTGTGTGCTGGTGCTGCACGTCTTCAGGCCCCGCCCCCGCGACGCCGAACAATAAAGCCGTATTGGCTGCGATGGCAACCAAGTGTAAGAAACCAAACTTCAGATTAGACACGAATATGTCATTGCCTCGTCCCCGAGGATGCCTGCCGATTTCAATCACGCATTTGAACCTATAAAGGTAGCTAAGCATGATGCCGAAGCGGGTTATCCAAATTGGACCGCCTCACCCCCGAGCCACTGGACAGAGCGAGGCATGGAGTCTGCCGCCGTGACAAATGCAAGGTAATCAGTATGTAGACGCGATTTTGCGGGGACCCACCGGAAAACCGGTGTGCCGAATAAACTGCCCCGGGCGATCATTTGTCGGCGCGATTCGAGCATGGGCGAGACGCCGAATTCCATGGCGCAGGTGACAGTCTGACTGTTCCAAGGCGGATCGGAACGGAAGTGATTCTCTTCCCATCGGCAGACCCAAGGAAAGTCTGCCCGCCGCCAGATGTATCCGAAAAGTACCTTGGTAGTCGGGGACCAGGCCATGAAGAACGCTTGCTCGAGACGTGGATCTATCAAGTGCATGGTGAAGCCGCTCGAAACTGGTTCGCTTGAGCAGACGCCCAGGTCGATTACTCCACCATCTTTTCGCGGGCAGAGCAGACCCTCAAACTCCGCTCCGATTTTTTGTGCACCCCGACCGCCGCTGAAATCTTCGTCGATCACCTTCGATCGAGTAACAGGGACATGAAATTGAGTCCGTCCTAGTTCTAGAAACGGAGGACCCATGGTCACGTGTTGCGTCCATGCGATCGGACGGTCCGTGGAAGACAGATTTTCGACGCACTCTCGAAAATGAATGAGCTCACTGTTTTTGAATACAGAAATTTCACGAGAAAACTCAAGTTGGGCTTTTGGAAGAATGGCTTTCATGGAGATCATGTTTGGGCCACTCCTTACGCTGTAAGTTACAACCGGCCCCTCACCGTGAACCGGTATTCCAGCCAGAAATTCTTCTGTGCTCGGCTTACCAAAGGTATCGAGGCAGATGTTATGGCCCATGATTCCTGAAAGTAAGTGTGCTTCATCACTCGATCCATACTCCGGGTTTCTGACGCGATCGTACGTAGAGGGTTCAATGGACGGCCAGGGAGGTGTCCACAGGGGATTGACAGCTTTATCCTTGTGGTAGATCTCAGCGACGTGGCCCCCCTCAATCGTCACTGTAACGCGAACACTTTCGTTCTCGATTCTGGCCGCACGACGGTTTCTGTAGATTTCCTGGGTCATTCCGCAGATATCCCGCCTTTTCCAGCGCGTCCGCGTCGCCAGATTCAACTGGCTACTCACACCAAATTCTTCGAAAATGGTCCCAACACCTCCGCCCCGTTCCTGGTGACGAGCACATCGTCCTCAATGCGAAACCCACCACACGGACTTCGATAAATACCAGGCTCAACCGAGGTGAAATTCCCCTCTGCGAGTGTAACGGCCGAGTCAGGGGCGAGTAGGGGAGAAGCCTCGTGATATCGGAATCCCAGACCGTGACCTGTCAGGTGGGGGAAAAATTCTCCATAACCAGCTTCGCGAATCACCGTGCGTGCCGCATCGTCCACCTCCGCTCCTGTTACGCCTGGCTTGATGCTGCCGATCGCTGCCTCTTGCGCCCTGCTCACGGTCTCGAAGATCCTCAACTGCTCATCGGTCGCTTGCCCCGCCACCCGCGCACGCGTTCTGTCTGCCCAATATCCATCCACGACAACCCCGAGTTCCAGCAATGCGACATCGCCACTCTGCATGCGACGAATCGTGGAAATTTCGTTTGGCCGATAGCCGACTGCGGTTTCCTCAGGACCAACGGCCACTTGTGCAAAGCCACGAACTCGGACGGCGCCATGTTGTCCGGTTCCTAATGCCATCACACTGCGCTCGGTGGCTGCCGCGAGTTCAACACCGGATATTCCTACTTCAACCATTTCCTCGAACGTCTTTAAACCGAAACAGGAGATTTCACTCGCCACCCGGAGTTTGCTGGTTTCGTAGGCTGTTTTTTGAAGACGTTGTGCCTGCAAGAGAGGCGACGCATCGATCAGGCTACAGCCCTCGAACACCGTGCCGAGTAACTCTCGACTCTGTGCTATTGGCACGAGGAACTCGGCGCTGTTCCACGAGGGAGCCACAACCTCAAAGCTTGCTTCGAAGCCAATACGCTTCCACGACTTACCGGTTGCGATTCCAGCAAGAATTTTGCGCACAGCCGTCGCCGGAATTGGCGCCTCCAGGACGCCGTATTGGTAGTACACAACTTCTGCTCCCCACAAGGAGGCACTGGCTTCCGTTTGGTAGCAATCTGGGATGATACAGACGGAATTGCCGTGTAAGGAGAAGACCAGGGTGGTAGCGCCGATCATGGGCCAAAAACCGCTTAGCAACAAGACATTCTCTGGCAAGCCCAGAACGAGAGCATCGAGCTTCTCCCGTTCCATGGCCTGTCGCATGCGGTTGACTCGCTCTTCGTTGTCCATCCGACGCTCCTTTGACGGGCGAGTTGTGGACCTCAGTTAATTCACCCTGCACCGATGAATCCTGGGTAGAGGGTCATGCCACCGTCTATATAGATGGTGGTTCCCTGCACGTAATCCGACTCATCCGATGCGAGCCAGACCGCCACGCGCGCCACTTCTTCAGGCTCTCCAATCCGTTTCGAAGGAATCAGCTTGAGCAGGACAGCCTTGAAAACTTCCGGGGATGTGAGCTTCTCCACATTCATCGGCGTTCGGATCGCCCCGGGAGAGATGGCATTGACTCGAATCCGCAGATGAGCGACTTCCTGAGCCAAGCTCTTCATAAACAGGATGAGGCCTCCCTTCGCGGCGGCATAGTTGGCGTGGCCTTCCCAGGGAATCACGTCATGCACGGAGCTGATCAGAATGAGTTTCCCGCAGGCATACGAAATGGAACGATTGATTCCCTGCCTCTTGAATGCCCTCACGGATTCGCGAGAGCATAAAAACACGCCGGTTAGGTTGACGCTAATTACCCGTTGCCACTGCGCCAAAGTCATCTCGTCCACCGGCGCGTTGAGCTGCAACGCGGAATTTGCAATGCAGATGTCGATTCTGCCGAACGTCTCGATCATGCTGCGAAACATCGATTGGACTTCCTTTTCATCAGCTACATCCGCTTTGAAAATGATGGCTTTGCGCCCGAGTTTCTCGATCTCTGCCGCTGTCCAGCGCGCTCCCTGCTCATCGCTGTAGTAGTTCACGACGACATCCGCACCGGCCTGCGCCAGGCCGATCGCCATGGCTTGGCCCAGGCCTTTGCTGGCGCCGGTTACCAAAGCCTTTTGCCCCGCTAGCACCCGGTGAATGGGCGCTGGCGGCATTTCATTCGGGGGGGTGTATTTTTTCTCAGTAGCCATCGTGGATCGTCACTTTCTAAACTGTCATACTAGCTGTGGAGTAGCGAATAAAGAGCAGCGCGAGGTTACCCGGCTGCACGGTGGGCATTTGCGGCGCGTCTATCCGATCACACGCCACCTGGTAACGGTGGTTACGGCAGAGGGGTCACCCTTGGTGGTGCAATAATCTCGGAACTTCTTGAAATGAGCAGAGTTCACGTGAT
This sequence comes from Terriglobales bacterium, assembly GCA_051986135.1. Lineage (GTDB taxonomy): Bacteria > Acidobacteriota > Terriglobia > Terriglobales > Acidobacteriaceae > Gp1-AA122. The sequence continues at coordinate 7,631 of JBPYDQ010000337.1, forward strand.
CGTCCAAAGCCACCTGGTTCTTGAATTTTTCGTAGAACATGAATTTGCCGGGTTGCGCAATGTCGCGATGCAACTGGTAGGCCAGGCAACCCGGTTCCTTCCGGGTGGGCTCAATGAGTGCGCGCAATTCCCTTTCCAGGTCGTGCTCCCGGCCTTCCGCTGCTTCCATGTGCACGTTCAGGACTATAGGTGTATCGTCCATCTTGTCACCTCGCTTATCCCTGTTGTCTGAGAAGCTTCACTTATTTCGCACCCAGATTCCTGGGTAAGGCAAATGCTATATAAGACCTCTGTACCGGCTCGGCAGTTGGTTGCGATGGACCATCGCGTGGTATGTCCGTTTGCTTGCCCGTGGTTGCGCAGATCACGATGTATTCTTGTCCGTCTACTTCATAAACCGCCGGTACCCCTTCAGAAGCTGCCGGCAAGCTGGTCGACCAGACCTCGTTACCCGTCTCCTGGTCGTAGGCGTGAAGCTTGCCTTCGTACTTGGTAGCTACAAAAATCAGTCCTCCAGCGGTCACCACCGGGCCATTTCTCGGCATCATGACGCCCGCGCTTTTAATACCTTCCGCCGCAACGGGAGGCGCGTCTCCCAGAGGAACCTGCCACTTGATTGTCCCTGAATTCAGGTTGTACGCCGTAAGAGTGGACCAAGGTGGTTTGATAATGTCAGTCCGCAGATTGTATCCCGACCAATAACGAACGGTGGGCTGCCCTGCCACTGCGGTTGAATCCGCGGCGGTCGCCACTGACTTTTTTTCTTCAAAGGGCCCAGGCGCAGCGTCCGGGTTCCCAAGGTACAGCATGAGGTTGGTCAAGTGCAGGGTGCTTAAGTCTGGAAAGGCGGGCATCTCCTGCAGCCCATGCTTTACGACGCTCCTGATGGTGTCTTCACCAAAGACCTGCGCGGCATTTACCAGCGAAGGAACCGCCGGGGGCGACCCCTTGCGATCAATTCCGTGGCATCTTTGGCAGTAGAGGTGGTAGATGGCTTTTCCTTGTTCCGCGGGGGGTACGTCCATAGGAATTTGCCAAAGATTGGGCGGCAAAAGATGTTCATTTTTGAGTATCGCGGGTATGTCCATTGACAAGACGAACACGGTTCCGGCTGTAGGATTTGCCGCTGTCGAACCCCAATTGGCGCCGCCGTGATTTCCCGGCATCTCGATAGTGTCGGTCAATCCCGGAGGCGTAAAGAGGCCTTTGTTGACCGCGTCCTTGACTGTCTTTTCCCATTGGGTGCGTTCTTGAGAATCCAGCAGATAGGGATTTAGATCGGCTGCCGTGAAGGATTGTCGCGCGAATGCAGGTGGCCTGGTCGGAAAAGGCTGACTGAGAGAAGCGACTTCGCCCGGCATGTCCGATTTCGGCACCGGCCGCTCCTCTATCGGCCATAAGGGCTCCCCAGTTACGCGATTGAACACGTAGAGAAAACCCTGTTTAGTAGCTTGCGCGACGATCGGAACATTCTTGCCGTCGTGCTGTACGGTCAGCAGTTGTGGAGCGGCGGTCGCATCGTAGTCCCACAGGTCGTGGTGAACGAGCTGGTAATACCAAATCAGCTTTCCCGTTGCCGCGTCTAACGCCAACAGCGAATCGGCAAATAAATTGTTGCCGATCCGATCGGCACCATAGAAATCATAGGTGGGAGCGCCCGTGGGGACATAGACGATCCCGCGCTTTTCGTCCAGACTCATCTCGCCCCAGCAATTCGCGCCGCCTTCATACTTCCACGTTTCCTTGGGCCAGGTATCGTAGCCAAACTCACCGGGGTGGGGGATCGTGTGGAATATCCAAGCCATCCTTCCGGTGCGCACATCGTATGCCCGAATATCGCCCGGAGGCGATCCATACTCTTCGCCTGTAGAGGAGCCCAGGATTAGAAGATCGCGGTATACCTGGCCGGGAGTGGCAGATTGGATTTGCACAATGGTTTTTGCATCTCTACCTAAACCAGCCATCAAATCGACGCTGCCATTATCTCCGAATGACTTGATCAACTCTCCCGTCCGGGCGTCGATCGCCTCCAGGCGGTTGCCGAAGGGTATGAAGAGCCTTTGATCCGATCCGTCCGGGCTCTGCCAGTAATTGATACCGCGGTGCATTTCGATGGCAGGTGCATTTTTGGAATGGTAGACCCACAGTTCTCGTCCAGTTGTGGCATCCAGCGCAACGATTGAAGTGCGATGGGCCATCACGAACATTGTTTTGCCGACCACGATCGGATTAAATTCATAGGAGTGGTCATTTCCGATATCGTAGGACCAGGCAACCTGTAGTTTGTCCACATTGGAAAGATCAATTTGCTTCAGCGCCGAATAATGAGACGAGTCCGGATTCCCAAGATAGGTGTTCCAAGTCGTATGGGACTGGTCCGTCGGCGGACCAGCCGACAGAGCAACTCCCACTAGCAATACGGCAATCACCACCACAATTAGCGGGCCAACGAGAGAAGCGCCAAACCTTTGCATAGCTGAAGAGTCTCTTTGTCTGGGATTAACTTTAGCCGTTATTAAAAAATATGAAAACGCCCTTTCGTGCGGCGGTGAGGATTTCGATTTTGCCATCCTTATTTATATCCTGTGCCAGGATTTGAGTTCCCACCCCTGACGCGTTGTGAATCAATTTGGGGACCCACGCCACCGAACCACCCGGTTTGCGAACGAGCTTGAAGCGGTAAAGCACGGGAGCTTGGTCTATGTCGTTCTCATCGTGGATATAGCCGTGTGACCACCAACGCTTCCCGGCGACAATCGAGGGCATGCCGTCTCCGTCCAAATCCGCGAACGCCAGTGCGTGCAACTCGGTAAACGCAACCGTTTTGTCGCTCGCCTCCCACTCCTTTCGGTTTTCCAAGGGCGTGGAGGGATCGCCCATAATAAGGTGGCGCTTCCACGAACTGTTACCACGCGAGTCTCGTTGCTGTTCAAACCAAGCCAGGCCTGGACCATGCGCGTTGAGGCTGGTAATGACGTCGGGAACGCCATCGCCATTGACATCGTAGACAAAAATGTCACCCCCACCACGCAGGAACCATTCTCCAGTCGTGGCCCCAAGCGGAACGGGATGAAATTTCCAAAGGCCGCCTGCTCCCTCCGACGGCCGCTGCCACCAGCCGCTGGCTTGTAAAATATCCAGCCGGCCATCGCCGTCGACGTCGCCCACTCCGAAACCGTGTGGGCCCCAGTTCCCTTTTTCAGATACCGGATGAAATTCCCATGGCTTGGTGGGGTCAGTCCGATCCGGCTTCGCATAACCAATCTGGCCATCTTGGGCCATGACCAACTCGGGCCGGTTATCGCCGTCGATGTCGACCAGTATTGTAGTTTCGGCGCTCAGCGACGGAATGACATTATAGTTGTCCCAATGGCGCAGATCGCCACGGGGGTTAATAAAGAGGTGGGCCGAAAAGTTCGGCATAGGCCCGAAACCCATGATTACCAAAACATCCGGCCAGCCGTCCCCTGTAAAATCGTGCACGTGGGCCAGGAAACAATTGGAATAGTTGCCACGCTCTCCTAGGCCGCCCGGATTGACCGTGGTAGGCGGAAAAATCTCTCGGGCAATCCGGTAATCGGGGCCCAGGTAATAGAAGGGGCCAGCAACAACCTCATCGTACCCGTCGCGATTCAAATCTCCCGCCGTAATTGCCTCTGAATAAAAAAGGTCGGTGAGTTGCCGACAGTGGGGGTTTCCCACGTTCGCGGCCAAACCCACGACCCGCTGGGTTAGATCAAAGACCAGCACATCCCTGAAACTAGCGCGGGTATCAGCTCCACCGGAAATGTGTAAGGCGATGTGCCCGAATTGGCTTCGTTCATCGGCAGTGGCGGAAACGTCCGTGGCGTCCCAGGTAATTGCTGAGCCCCGAAGCATGATCTCCACGTCCTTCCATCCGTCTGCGCCTTCGCTGATCCGGACCGGCGGTTCTGGTGGGTACCCAGGCACCGCGCCTTGTGCATGGTTGATTCCGAAACAGGCAATCGGTGAACAAGCCCCCGGTATCATCTTGTGTTCTGTGTCAGGCAGATCAAGGGGTGCTGGCGGAACCGATTTTTTCTCCACCTCCCTCCCTTGGGAGTCGAGAGTCAACAACGATAGCGCTCCAGCACCCTCGCCGGATAACACAATATAAATGCCAGCTGTTCGATCACTATCACCTGAAGGATGGGAAAAACGGGACCACGTTAGAGGGGCGTTGCGGACCAGAACACCCGCTTCGCCCTTCTCTGAGCGGAAAGCAAACTTTAGAACAAAGT
>JBPYDQ010000338.1:0-3684 GCA_051986135.1 Terriglobales bacterium
CTCGGCGGGCCATACCGACTGGAGGACTACCAAGTGCCAGGTGGGAAAGCTGCTATTAAGGCATTGTCCTGGGATGAAGTCGATCGAATTCGCGAGAAGTTCGAAGCCCTCAACCCGTGGCGGGATACGATCAACACTCCGTTTCTCAAGCTGGAAAAAGAGAACTTCACCCCGGATGGTCAGCGCCATCAACTGTACGCGTATTGCGTCTCATCGAAGCTGTACTGTCTTTTTAACCTGGACGGAAACAGGCTGAGCGTCCGCAAGCCTTCCGGTCCACGGTCTGGGATTCTTGCAGGCACCCTACACAATCGAAGATTGGCAACGAAAGACAGGCCGGAAATGGAAAGTGACCTTGCCACCTTGGATTTTTGAGGCGTGGCATTTCATCCTCTCGCGGGAACTGGGTCTTCCGCGTAAGCCGCCATCGTGGTTAAAACAGCCAACAGTCATGGCCGTACCGATTACAACTCCTCAAGTTCTGGCACGGCTCGGCGTTTTCAAGGATGATCTTCGTCCATTCACGGTCGTGACTGTTCCATTCCCTAAAAAGGGATTCGTCAGAAGAATTCGTGGGTAGATTCGGGTTCGGGCAGCCTGCCAAGTGAATGATAGAGGGCAAGTTCGAGCACTCGGTAGGTGCGAAAGCCGTAGGATTTTCTCATGGTGACTTTGGCTTTGTTATTTAGGCCCTCCACAACGCCGCTGGAAATCAGCTTCTGCGCCCGGAAATAATTGAGGATGAGTTCACGATGCTGACGGAGGGAGCGGGCGATTTTCTTCATCGGCTCGATGCGGGAGCGCATGGTCTGCCGGCACCATTCATCGAGGAACTTGCCAGCCCAAGCGGGCGAGTTGTAATCCCAGAGCTGCTGGAAGGCTTCCTTGAGAAGGTAAGCCCGGACGGTCTTCAGGTTGTAGCGGAGCAGGTCGCGCAGGCGGAGGCGCTGCTCAACCTTCAGGTTCTCTTCCCGCTTGAGCAGGAGCCAGCGCGACTTCTTGAGCAGCGGTGTCCGGCCTTCGCTCGCCATGCGGCGCGATTCTCCGGCGCGGACTTCGTCGAGGGCTTTATTCATTTTCGCGACGATATGGAAACGGTCGAGAATATGCAGGGCCTCGGAACATTTCTCGCGGATGACCTTCAAGTAGGGTTCCCACATGTCTGAGCAGATGAACACGATCTTTGAAGTGATTTCTTCGCCTATGGTGGTGAAAAATCCGTGAAAGGACTCGGTCGTTCTCTCTTTTCCGACCCAGAGTAGACGGGTGATGCCGAGATCGATCTGATACACCAATGTCAGATACTTGTGCCCTTTGGAGTACTGGATTTCATCGACGCCGATAGCGTCGATCTGGCCGAGCATCCTGTGCTCCAGACCCCAGGTGACGACATGTTCGACCGCGTCGAAAACCTTGTCCCAGGATGTGCGAAACGCTTCCGCCGTCTCTTTCCATGACAGTCGCCGCGCCCAACGGGCTAGGAAGAGCATGTAGGCTTTGGTCAGTGTGCGTTTGCCATCGGCCCAGGGAACTTCTTCGACGGCCACAACACCACAGCGGCGACAGTCAACGCGCCGCATGGAGTACAGAAGGAAGACGAGAAAACCCCAGAGGGGAATGAACTCAAAGCGCCGTTCGGCGAGTTGGTCGTAACCGGGCGCCGGCAAATGGCAGCGCGAGCAGACTGCGGCCGAACCCTTGCGCGGTCGTACGGCCACTTCGATGCTCTTCTTGTCGGCAATGAAGCGGGCGTGCTGGTAGACAAAACCTCGGAAACGATGGCAGCGGTTTAGGATCGTGGTCAGTTCCATGGTGGGAAGCGAGTGACGGCGAAACCTCTACCATAAACCGCCCGAGACGCGGGTTCGGCTTCCCGTCTCGACAGCCGTGGCCCCCTTCGGCGAGATCGTGCAGCATTTTCAACGAAAGTTCCGAGAGGAAGCAACGTTGACCACGCCGGGAGCCGCGGGATCGGTAAACGCTGGGCGACCAGGCAGGAGTGATGTCTACTGATTATTGGCCGGCCGGCGGCTCCATGCGCACGTCGCCCGAAGGCAAACCGCGCAGCACACCGATGGAGATCTGCAGAACGCCGGCATCGAAAGTCCGCGACTGGATCACGCGGTAAGCTTGGCTCTCCAATGCGACCAAACGCACCGGGCCTCTCCACGCGGCGTCTCCTGGATCGATGCCATAAAGCATGGATCCCGAGCGGTTGGCTGCCAACCGGTTGAAATGCATGCCAGGCGCAACTGGCCCGCTCAACTGACCAGTGGCCGGATCAAGAATCCATGCCCCGCCAGATAGCGCAGCGGCACAGCCGGGCGTGCGATCGAACTTGCTGCCGAAAGACTCGTAGAGAAAGAGCTTGCCTGCCGCGGCGGCCAGTGTTTTGACTACCGGCAGATGTGAGCGGCACGCAGAATTCCCAGCGAAAGGCGCTACTTGTATTCCCGCGCCCAATTCGTGAGCGCCGGGCGACACAGTCCACAGGAATCCCGGATGGTTGGGGCAGGCCACGTAAAAGTAGAACCGATCGCCCGACCACGCCCCTTGTGCATACCAGTTGCCGCCGCACGCCTCTTCGGTGAGCGGCAGCGCGGAGGGAGCCAGATCCATTCGATCGCCGGTCGAAAGATCGATAGTGCGCAGAGCCGGTCCTCGAAAGCTTTTGAGCTCGAATCGCCAGCGTCCATCAGGCGAGATTTGCGGATTGCCGAAGGAATCGCGTGAGCGGCTCGCGTCCGGCGGCCCGGGGATCTCCGTCAGAATCAAAGTCGCCAGATCGAGTGCAAAGTGCCGGCAGCACGGGCCGGAGCTGTACCCATCAACATAAAGCGCAGCGCCATCAGGGTTGGCGGACAGCTTTTCCACGCTTAAATCGAAATGGAGTTGGCCGACCGTCTGGAGCGTGAGCGCATCGAGAACTTCTACGCCACCGGTGCGCCGGGCAACCAGAACGAACTCACCGGGAATCTGCGATCGAAGCCCCGGCGCGCCCCACAAGAGGAGAAGAAAAGCGATGATCGAGAACCTGTGCCGCACATCATACCTGCCTCTCCACCCCAGTTTAGAAGAAACCGAACACGATTTCCCGTAGCTAATGGCGTAGTGGCGAGTTGGCAGCCAGCAGCGACCCTCACTCGCCACATGGCGACTGATCGTTCCCGACACCATTACTTGACAGGAAAGCGCATGCATTGGACTGGTGACTACGGGTTCAAAGAACCTTGACGTCGCGGCCGGGCATACCAGCTTGGGCAATCAGGTGGCGCTCGCCACCCGGCCACATGGCCAAGTGGACTTCCGCCTGGTCGGCGCCGGGCTCCATGGAAAGCCATGCAAGGGGCTCATTAACCGTAGCGCGGGCGGCTGCGTCTTCAATCACACGTCGGACGTTCTCGCACACAGGGCGAGAATTGATGGGGACAGCGCAGCCAACAACCAAGTGTCAGCATTAACACGGTGCTGAAGTATGCGGTTTAACCATTGGTGATCGGGTGCTGGATATCTGTCGCAAGGGCGGCTGCGTGCCGAACATTGTCCCAGAGGCGTTAAACGTAAGACAAGATGCTCGATGCGATTAGCACGGTGCTCGATCTCACCTGGTCAACAACGATTTATCGTTGCTCGATTGCTTCTGGCTGAAGACACTGCCGAACGAGTGAAGGTAAATTGGATAAT
>JBPYDQ010000339.1:0-3348 GCA_051986135.1 Terriglobales bacterium
TGAATCAGTCCATCACGGAAGTAATCAACGCACATGCGCGCTTTCCCTTGCAGCGCCTCTGGGGACAAGAAAAGTCCGCTTCGGCTGACGGCACGCAATGGGATCTGTATCCGCAGAACCTAATGTCCGAGTACCACATCCGCTATGGCGATTGGGGCGGGCTTGGCTTCTACCTAGTTTCCGACAACTACATTGCCCTGTTCTCGCGATTCCAGCACGTGTGGCTCCTGGGAGGGGCACTACATTTTGGACTTTGTCGTGGAGACCGAAGAAGAGTTTCAGCCCGAAGTTGTTCACTCAGACACGCAGGGCCAAAGCGCCGCCATTTTCGGCTTGGCGTACCTGCTCGGCATTCAACTCATGCCTCGCATACGGAACTGGAAGGATATGCATCTGTATCGCAGTTCGCGTGAACAACGCTATGAGCACATCGATGCGTTGTTTAGCAAAGAAGTGGATTGGGATTTGATTGCTGCCTTTTGGCCGGACATGCTTCGGGCGACGGTTTCCATCGCGGAGGGACGAATCACCCCATCGACGATTCTTCGGCGACTGGCAACATATTCGCGTAAAAACAAGCTGTACTTTGCTTTTCGGGAACTTGGTTGCGCAGTAAGGACGATGTTCCTTCTCCGCTATTTGAGCGACGTCGAACTCCGGCATCGTATTCAGGCGGCGACGAACAAGAGCGAAGCGTTCAACAAATTCGCCCAATGGGCATTTTTCGCTGGGGGTGGCGTCATTGCTGAGAACCTACGTGACGAGCAGCGCAAGGTAATCAAATACAACCACCTGGTTACGAATTTGTTGATCTATCACAACGTTGTGAACATGAGCCGCGCGCTGGCGGGCATGGAAGAAGAGGGGCACCAAATCGATCGCGCGGCCCTCGGCACCATCAGCCCATACCAAACCGAGCAGTGACAGCGCAACGGAGGCACGTATGAACCCCCAGGGATATCGTTTCTCGCATTGGGTTGTCGAGAACTGGTCACGCGCGGGATTCGTGATGGCTATCATGTTGCTCCTGATAGCACCGCTCATTGCTCGATTTGGCAATCGCGTCTTGCTTTTTGTCTACCTCTGGCTTCCATTTTATATGTTTCACCAGTACGAAGAGCACGGGCAAGGAACATTTCTGGAGTTCTATCGGCGGATGATGCCAAGAATCGCGCCGATGTTAACCGAGCGGAAGCTGTTGATCGTCAATCTCGGAATCGTGTGGTTGCTGTTCTTAGTATCTATTTACGCTGCGACATATGGCCTGTTCTGGCTGGCGCTGTATCCCGTCTACTTGTCCCTCGTCAATGCTTTTATGCACATCGGGCAATGGATTACGTGGCGTTCGTACAACCCAGGACTATGGACGGCGCTGGTGATTTTCATCCCAGGAGCGGTATACACGATTCGTATTATCCATGCCGCCGGAGCGACCCCGGCCAACAATCTCACCGGTTTCGCGCTCGGCTTCTTGACGCACGTGTTCCTTTTCGCGGTCGGACGCGGTTGGATTGCTTCAAGGCTCTGAGCAGCTACTCAGATCCGAGTCTGCCATCACCCGACAATTTGGGGTCGCGGCAGCGCACGCCATCGATATAAACGACCGTTCTCTAGACATCGCCTGCGACCGCGACGACGCGGGAGAGAAAGCTGCTGCGAAACACGCGGAGAAGCTGATCGACATGCTTATCGAGTGTTTTCGCGTGCTGTTTCCGCGTGCAGTTTCCGCGTGGCAACCGCTGATGAAGCGACAGGCAGCAAAACTATTGGCCAGCCTATTAGGGCTAACAAAAGGGACGCTGCGATCCCACGCAAGAGCCTGGTAAGCCATTGGACTCATGGACCATAACAAAAGCGATTCTCAGAGGCTCCTCAAGCGCAATATGTACGTCACAGCGGACGCCGATACTTAAACTAAAGGACTTAACAAAGAAAGATTCCGTTACTGCGGCAAATCGCTGCTTCCCTCCTGTTACCCCTCATTGTCGGAACAGCCCGAGGTCGCGTTCTCTTTAGTGCAACTGGGGCTCGATCTGGCCGGCGTGGCCACAGCACTGGACTTCGAAGAAGGTCTGGCTTTCAGGGAGCAAACGGTCGTTCTCTCGCCACGAACAGTATGAAAGAGAGTAGTGGGTGAGGAGGAGCGAAAGCTATGGGCATCGCCGCCATCCCGAGTCTCGGTCTTGAGGGCAAGCTCACAACAGATGTGGTCGAAACCCGCATTCGGATCTCATCGGACCTGGATATTGTCCGAGCGCGGCAGACGGGGCGCACTGCGGCCTCGACTCTGGGCTTTTCTTCGACCGACCTGACCCTGATCGCCACCGCTATCTCTGAGCTGGCCCGCAATATCGTCATGTATGCAAAGCCGGGAGAGATCATTCTTCGGCTCGCCCGCAACTCCGACAAGCAGGGGATCATGGTGATCGCGTGCGACCGGGGGCCGGGAATAGCCGACATACAGCAGGCACTGCAGGACGGGTACAGCACATCGAGAAGCTTGGGGCTGGGCTTGCCCGGCGTCCGGCGTCTGATGGATGAATTTGAGATCGAATCTCAGGTGGGTCAGGGAACCGTAGTGACGATCAAAAAATGGACTACCCTACGATGTCCCTGATCGACTGGAGCACTGCGGAGTGTTGGTAATGTCGCCAGCCCCTGCTTGTCGGAGTTACGTTCCACTTCCCCTGCGGAGAGTCGCGCGTCGCGGACGCGACCTGCGTTATTCCTCCGGGATGCTCTCTAGGAGATGCGCGAAAGGAAGCCATCCAGCGAAGGCCGAGTGGCCCGAGCTCTTACCCGATTGACTCGGCGCGGGCCCAGAATCGAGAAAATGCTCCGTCTAAAATCTGATAGACGGCGCTCGTCAGAAAAATCAGTTCCGAAACATTGCGGTGCCCGGAAGGTATTGGCCGCCAGGAATTTTCGCCCGAGGTCACGAGTCAAAATCCCGTACTCGTCCAAGCGACCATTAACAAACCAGCAGTGGGGCTCACCACGACGCGGTCGCCTTATGCGCCAGGACAGTATATCCCGATGTTCCTCAGCAAAGGACTGAGCAAGCTGCTCATCGCTCCGCTTAATTTCGCTCATAAATAAATTTTACTCCGAATTGGAACGGAACAGGCCGCCTTGACTCCTTGCCTGTTTTCGTGGCAAGCGAAGTAAGCATGCACCCACACCCGGTGATTCGGTCTCCACGTACTTTGCTTTTTTGGGAGAGATCGAGTCTTCGGTAGGGACAGGCGCTGAGTTTCCGCGATTTGCGGGCAATTGCCTGGATTGTTATCGTGGAAGCAAATCTCACCCGCCATGACTGATGTCAAAAGCAGGCAGCGCCTTCTTCTG
>JBPYDQ010000340.1:0-4707 GCA_051986135.1 Terriglobales bacterium
CGAGGATGTACTGCTCGACTTTCCTGAACTTGTCGTTGTCGGTGGCCACGTCGGCTTTCCATGGATCGATGAGCTGGTCACCCTTACGGTAAAGTTCCAAAACTTTTACGTCGACACCTCCGCCTACGCCCTGCACCGATTGCCGCCCACGTTTGTCGCTTGGATGAAGGGGATCGGCAAAAATCGGGTCATGTTCGGTACAAACTGGCCAATGCTTTCGCCTCGCAAGTGCCTCGAGGGGCTGAGCGGTCTGGGGCTTTCAGACGATCAAACGGGAGAGTTCCTTTCCGGCAACGCGCGCCGCGTGTTCAAATTGTAAAGAAAACTGCGAGTTCGGTGCCGCGGTGAACTTTTCGCTGTGGATTGCATTGCGGTGCTGTTGACCGGCAAGATCGGCTGAACTCAGCATGTGCAATTTGCAGATGGCTCTGCAGATGTCACACACTGGAGAGGTCTGGACTACCGGCGGACGCCGCGTATCCGGGCCCCGCCTGCGGTTGGGCGACCTTCAGGCGGCGAAGACCAACATGGCATAGTCGAACATCGTCCCCTGATCTTTCGTATGGTTCTTCCACAGCATCGACGATTGCGCCAATCGGAGCAATGGCCATGACTGATGCCGATCTTGTTCGCTTCTTGGACGCCCAACCTGGCTTCTATGACCAGGTCACCGAGGAGCTCACTGGAGGATGTAAACGAACCCACTGGATGTGGTTCGTCTTTCCCCAGCTCGCGGGCTTAGGCCACAGCGCTATGGCGCAACGATATGCCATTCGCGATTTAGATCAGGCTGCGCGATACTTGGCGGACCCGGTTCTCGGGAGCCGACTGCGCCACGATGTGCGGCTAATGACGAGCCACAAGGATAAGTCAGCTCGGGAAATCCTTAGTTCCCCGGATGATCTCAAATTTCGCTCCTGTCTCACGCTGTTTGCTGAAGCGGCGTCGGAAGACTCCGACAGGGTATTGTTCAAACAAACTCTGGAACAATTCTATGGCGGCGAGCCAGATCCTCGAACGATTGAGCTGCTGCATTCAACATCACCCCGGGACCTCTCGTCTTGAGGACGACACAAAGCCCACCGCCCCAACAGGGCGGCGCGAAGTTGAGCAGACCGCTAACGAGTCATTTCTAAAACCTGCTGATAATTTGCCTCTGCATCATTGGCGCAACCCAAGACGGCTTGGGCCACCTGGTCAAGTGGATCGCAGGCTTTTGGCTGGGCGTTCGGCTTTGGCGCGAACCTGAACGACCGGCTCTGGGTACCGGCTACACGATCACTTTTCTACCCGTTGCTCCCTCCTCTTCGGCAAGGTTACTATAAGTTTGCCCTTCTTGAAGCTCGTCTTGATCGTGTCTGCATCCACGCCCTCGGGCACCTGAAAGCTGCGTTCGAACGAGCCAAAGCTACGCTCCCGCATGTGATAGCCCCGCTTCCTTTCCACTCTTTCCTCCTGCTTTTCGCCCTTGATCCTTAGGACCCCGTCGGCAAACTTGACCTCGACATCTTTCTCTCCCATGCCGGCGGGCAGTTCCGAGGTGATCTGGTAAGCCTTGTCGGTCTCGGTGACATGGACAGCCGGGATCGCACCGAGAGCCGCCCAGGCTCGTCGGGACGCAACGTCCAGGAACGAGTGGCGACGGGACGTTGACGGACGTCTGCCAAAGAAATCCTCGACCAGACTACCTATTTCCCGGCGAACGCCCGCGAAACGACGCCGTGTTTGCGGCGAGGCGGGCGTGTTTTCGATCTTGGTGGGCACGTTGTCGGTGGTATCGGCCATGACAGCACCTTGCAATTGCCCCACCCACACGAGGTTAGGTCGATCTACAGCGGAAGCCAGTCAAGGTACCCACCCGGCAAAATGGCGGGTGACCCGCCAGAATCCAGCAATCCCTGCCCGAGGCCCTCTATGAGGGGTTGCGGGAGATGGCTTTCCGGGAGAGGTGGCAAAATCCATGATATCGTCCGCGGAGGGGATTGAGTCGGCACTCCGCAAGCGGGGTCGGCAGCGAAGGCCAACGGAGGGGAAGCCAGATGCCGTGGACAAGCCATTCGAAGGTGAACGACCGGAGGGGCTTCAAAACCACTGACGACCTAACTGCCCTACTTCGAGCCGCCGAAGAGCGGATAAGAGAACTTGAGGCGAAGGTCCGGCATCACGAGGACAGGGCAGACCGGGCTGAGAGATGGGTGTACAAAATCTGGGTCGAGATTGAGCAAAAATTTTTTGGCGGAGATGCGGTTCGCTCCTCAGAGCCACCTGTTACCGAGGCAGAGCGGCTATGATCATTTAGAGCCCATCGCTCGCGCGTTTCTCATTCTCCAAGCCACACCCAAGGAAGAAGGAAGGAGTTATCCACAGGGATCGACTTTGGGGATGGAATTTACTCCGATCCAGGTGGCCAGGTTGTAGAGTGACGCTATGAGTGATCGCAAGACACCCGTAGCAGACGCAGTCGTTCCGTTTGCTCCCAAATCACACGCCTCTGGCGATCCGCTTGACAAAGCGGCCCAAACGATTTTGGGCCTGCTGAACAGGGCGGCTGGTACTGCTGAAACGAATTACCGGCAAGCCGTCGAGACAACTCACAAATTATCGGCTCAACTTCGAGCCGCCGAAGACCGGATGCGAGAGCTTGAAGCCAAAATCCGCCATTACGAGGACAGGGCGGACAGAGCAGAGAGGTGGCTGTACCAAATCTCGGTGGAGATTGAGCGGAAATTCTTTGGCCGCGGCGACAATCAGGCGTCCCAGTCACCTCCTCCACAAGCGGTTCCCCGAAACTAGCTGCTAGTTTATTAGGAAAACGCAGCCTGTCATCCGGTGACGACGGGATCGGTAGTGACCGAATTGCAACGGTCAGGGGGATTCGACAGGCACGTGCCGTCTTGCCTCGGGAATTGCACAATGCCTAATACGATTTGGCCGGTCTCCGCTGTTGAAGGCCCCAATGCTCAATTCTTGGAGTGGAGTGCAATGAGTGGTCCAGGCGCAAAAGATGCAGTGATTCCGATTCCGCTTGCCCCGAAATTAAATGCCAGATCGGCGCCTAACGATCCGCTCGAACAGGCGGGTCATCTGATTTTGGACATGGTCCGGCAGGCGGCAGGAAACGCTCAGGCAAGCAACCAGCAAGCGGTGGAATCGAGTCGCAAACTATCCGCTCACCTTCGAGCGGCTGAAGACCGGATACGAGAACTTGAGGCAAAAGTCCGCCATCACGAGGACAGGGCGGATCGAGCCGAAAGATGGCTGCATCATGTGTCGGTCGAGATTGAGGAGAAATTCTTTGGCCGAGAAAAGGCGGCATCACGTTAACCTCTTACGCCTCTGACGAGACAACTCTATCGGTTCAACAATCGAGGAATCGTCATTTTGTGGTTTGTTCACTCGCGCTGAAATGGGCCTCATCCGCACCGGTTCTGCCGAGAACGGCTGCATCAGATCATGAGGGTTCGGCTCCTCGCAGTAATCGCCCGGCGGTAGGACGGCGGCATCCGGTGATTTGCAGAAGGCCGGCGATTCGGCCGCCGAAGTTGCGCATGCGGCGATGAGGCGCGGCGCATCGCGGTGAACGTCACCAAGCTGCCTGAGTTGCTGGTGCTCTAACTACCGATCCCAAAATGGACTAACTGGTGCTGACGGGGCCGGAGTGGCTCGGATGTTTGGCGAATTGTAGTGGCCGGCGGTTCGTGATTGCGTCCTCGGCGAGGGTTCGATTTCGCCCCAAGTTCTTGTTATCCGGCCTACAGCCATTATTGCGCCTGAAGTTCGTGGCCGCGACACGGCTCAAATCGGGCGTCGTGGCGTTGCACTATCGCCGGCCCTAGCGGCTTAAGGCGACAACCTTGCCAGTTCAGCTTGCGCAGCTAGCCATAGCGCCTGACCTGCCGGCAAACGCTCCAACGCGGGCGACAATGACAATTCTCGCCTCAAGAAATTCAGCGCCGATGTCACGACGCTCGGTTCCGTCATCGTCCGGGGGCGTTTTTAAGAACGCCAGTGCCGGCAGCGTAATCGGCGGTGCCGTGCTTTCAGTTTCGGCGTCAAGGCGGTTGAGCATTCGCGTCACTCTCGGTAGATCAAGCTCGATCTCACATCGACGGCGTGAAAGTCACTGCTCTTCACGGATATGTCTTTTGGGCATGGTGCCGAAATGCCATGAACCTGCAGTCAGTGGCTCAGGTCGGTGCGCGCCGATTGTTTGGGTCCAACGTCGGCAACGTGCGCAGCCGGCCATCCCTGTCGAGGGACAAGTGAGTTCGGTACTCATCGTAATAAAGCACCGTCGGGTGGAGCCGATCGGCCTCTCCGCATATCATTCAGCCAAGGCGAAGAGCCGAAATCGGCGATCGCGAATGCCCATGGCACGAAGGCGCCGAATGACATCGCTCCACGGTCCCGACGCCGCACCACGTACCGCGGTACACGGCGCCAGCCGATAGTCAGCAGTCGGAAAGGGCGGTACGCCTGGCCTAAGGAGAGTCCCCATCGGCAACGCAAACACCAGGAGCGCCGAACCGCAGCTGGGCACAGGAATTTCCGGCGTCAGCTGGCGCAAGACTCGATTACCAATGAGGCTCGGTCCGGTGGGGATGGCGATGTACTGCTTGCCGCCGGCTATGTAAGTCATGGGAAAGCCGCCGGGTTGGCTGTTGAGCGGCACCTGCCAGAGAATCTTGCCGCTCATGCCGTTGAAAG
>JBPYDQ010000341.1:0-4943 GCA_051986135.1 Terriglobales bacterium
AAATCCCCGAACATCGGTTCTTCATTGGTTGCCAGTTCCATCCGGAATTTAAGTCCAAGCCCCTCGAGCCGCACCCGCTATTCCATTCATTCGTTGGCGCGGCTTACGAAAATGGCCGGCAGCGCAAGGCAAGAAAACACGCGGAGGAGGTAGAGATGTTCCTCAGGCCTGAGAAGGTGGCCAGACGATAGTCAAGGTAGCGTGCGGTCACGGATTAAGATGCGCAAGGATGGATGGGCGGCTGCCGTCAGCGCCATTTCCGGGTTCATACCAAAAACCGCCGTTGAAATCCGCGCCCTCGCTGAAAGTTTGCTGGCCGTCGGATCGAGCGGACCGCGGACCGTCACCATCGATCGCTCCGAACCGGACCGTGGCAGGGGAATGGCGGAGAACTACTCGGCAGCTCAGAAATGCGGTTCAAGCGTTCACCACGAGGAAATCAAAGTGACAGCCGAGTGGAGCCCTGGCGCAGCTGAACCTAACTCTTTCTGTCGCCGTTCGGGACCCCTCGACCGAGGAGGCTCGCGATCTCATCCGCCACAAGGAACCGGGTTGGGAAATTCCCGATTCTGCGTTTCCGAACGCGACTAAGTGCTATGGCTGAGGGTTTTCAAGTCGACAACGCAGTCATTGGCGGGGGAAATCTCTTCCTGATCGCCGGCCCCTGCGTGATCGAGAGCGAAGACCATGCGATCCACATGGCGGAAATCATTAAGGGCGTCGCCGGCTCTCTGAGCTTTCCTTTCATCTTTAAGGCCTCCTACGACAAAGCCAACCGCACTTCGATAAAAAGCTATCGCGGACCTGGACTGACAGAAGGTTTGCGCGTCCTCCAAAAAGTTAGGGATAAAGTACAAGTACCCGTGCTGACCGACGTGCACCAGGCAGGCGATGTTCTCCGGGTGGCGGAAGTCGCTGACGTTTTGCAGATTCCCGCCTTCCTGTGTCGCCAGACGGACCTGATCGTGGCGGCTGCCAAGAGTGGGCGAGTGGTTAATATTAAGAAGGGGCAATTCGTCTCGCCTTGGGATATGCGCCATGCCGTCGAGAAATGCCGGGAAGCAGGCAACCGCCGCGTCTTCGTGACCGAGCGCGGCTCCAGCTTCGGCTACAACAACCTGGTGGTGGACATGCGCTCGCTCGCCATCATGCGCGAGTTCGCACCCGTGGCATTTGACGCCACACATTCGGTGCAACTGCCTTCGGCCTGTGCGGGCGATGACAATGGCGCGACCGTGAGCGGCGGTCAGCCAGAGTTTATTCCGGTCCTGGCACGTGCTTCGGTGGCTGCCGGCGTCGACGGCATATTCATGGAAGTTCACGATAATCCCAAAGAGGCTAAATCAGATGGCGCAAATGCACTCGAGTCTACCCAACTGCGCGGGGTATTAACCGAATTGCTGGCCATCCAAAGAGCAATCGCGGATGCTCGTCGCGCATTGTAGAGAGGGCTGTCCCGGCCGTCCCCCTGGTTGCATTTTGAATCGAGACGCCATTCGACATCACTTCCTTCTGCCGAATCTGATACCATCCCTGCCTCATCCGATCTCGCAGGAAATGTGACGTGCGCACCATCGCCGCTTTGGCAGGTCTCCTGATTATCGGGATTGTGTTGCTGGACGCGTTCGAGACGGTGGTCCTGCCTCGCCGGGTGCAGCGCGCCTTTAGGCTGACTTCCTGGTTCTATCGTCATAGCTGGGTACCTTGGGCACGTCTGGCGCGCCAGTTCCATTCGGTAAACCGGCGGGAGGCATTCCTTAGCTATTTCGGTCCGCTCTCATTGATCGTGCTGCTGGCGATTTGGGCGGCGGGTTTGATTCTTGGCTTTGCCCTGCTCCAATACGGCGGTGGTGAGCATGTGGCCTTCAGCAATCAGCCAATTACTTTTGGGGGCCTTTTGTATCACAGCGGCGAGACATTTTTTACGCTGGGGTATGGCGATATTGTGCCCACTTCCGGTTTTGCCCGAGCCTTGGCCGTGATGGAAGCGGGCATGGGATTTGGTTTTCTGGCTCTCGTCATTGGCTATTTGCCCGTGCTGTATTCGTCCTTCTCCGCCCGCGAACATGAAATTTCCTTGCTGGATTCGCGTGCCGGCTCCCCACCCACGGCAACAGAACTGCTAAAACGGCTCGGTTGCTGTACTGATCAGTCGACGTTGGATCAAGTGTTTCGCGATTGGGAACGCTGGGCAGCGCAGGTGTTGGAGAGCCACCTTTCCTACCCGGTGCTCAGCTTTTTCCGCTCGCAACACAGCAACCAGTCCTGGCTGGGCGCCCTAACTGTGATGCTGGATGTCACGGCTCTGGTCCTTGCGGGAATCGATAGGATCCGTCCAGAACAGGCTCAGCTTACCTTTGCCATGGCCCGACATGCTGCCGTTGACCTGGCGCAGGTGGTAAGTGCGCGTTATAACCCGCATGCGACCGACCGCCTACCCAGCGCTGATCTCATGCACCTCGAGAAGGTTCTCGCTTCCTATGGATTGCGACTCTCGATTGATCCTGAAGCCGAGGAGAAGCTCCGGCAATTGCGCTCCCAATATGAGCCTTACCTGGAAGGTATTGGACGCAATTTACTCATCGAGTTACCGCCGTGGTTGCGCGATAGCCAGAAAAGGGACAACTGGCAAGCTGGCCCCTGGGATCGCGCTGTTCAGGCGCGAAGCCTGGAGACGCTGCCGATACCGGCGAGGCGGGAACATTTCTAATCGGTCTGATGTTGCGGGCGCAATCTCGAGTCTTGTACCGGCATTTGTTAACATCCTCTTTCGATGAACCGCGTAGGGGAAAATGTAGTCCGGATTGAGGCTGGGGCGCTCGGCGCCTTGGCGGACCGGATCGCCGGACCCATGTCCGACGCTTTCCATCGCGCCGTTGACCTGCTCTGTGGATGTCGCGGTCGCGTCGTGGTCAGCGGAATGGGCAAGAGCGGGATCATCGCGCGCAAAATTGCCGCGACTCTGAGTTCCACCGGCACGCCGGCGATATTCCTTCATCCCGCCGAAGCCGTGCATGGCGACTTGGGCATGGTGGTTCGAGGAGATGTCGTTATCGCTCTATCGTCGAGTGGCGAGACCGAGGAAATCCTCAGCCTGCTCGCGACGCTGAAGCGCTTGCAGGTGCCACTCATCAGCGTGACCTGTGACCGGCTTTACCCAAAAGCTAACGGAAGACTTTCCACTCTTGCGACCGCGGCTGAGGTGGCTCTGGACTGCTCGGTGGATAAAGAAGCATGCAATCTGGGATTGGCGCCCACTGCCTCCACCACGACTATGTTGGCGTTGGGGGATGCGCTGGCGGTCGCGCTTTCCGAAAAGCGCGGCTTCAAGGAGGAGGATTTTGCTAATTTGCATCCTGGTGGCAAGCTGGGAAAACGTCTGACCAGAGTCGAAGCATTGATGCATTCCGGAGAGGCTGTTCCGCGAGTGTCGCCGCACACCCGAATGCCACAGGTGATCTATGAGATGTCGCGCAAGAAACTGGGCATAACCACCGTAATCGAGGGCGAACGATTAATTGGCGTCATCAGCGACGGCGATCTCAGGCGCCTTCTTGAAGCCAGGGGTAAGGATGTTCTGGACCTGACTGCCGAAGATTGCATGACCCGCAGCCCCAAAACCATTGCCCGGCGTGAGTTCGCCACCGCCGCCCTGGCCATTATGGAACAAAAGAAGATCACCTCCCTCGTCGTGGTTGATGGCGACATGAAGCTGGAGGGAATCGTTCACCTGCATGATTTGTGGGGAACGGAGATGGTCTAGTATTGGAGCGGTGTTCATCGCGATGTCTCCGTACGGATTGACTTTTCCGCGGCTCACTGCCAGCTCTGATCAGGAACTGCTTATCGCCGCCCGCGCAAACGACCGGCCGATATGCCGAGTAAAGTCAACCACCCCGAGTCGGCTTCATCAATGCCGTCGAAATGTGTAAATAAATCCGGCGACGTAGAGCACTGTGGCCGCCGCGACCCCGATCAAAGGATCCTTAAACCAGAAGACTCGGGCCAGGACAACGTATCCCACAAGAACGAGTAATCCAAGCCCGGATAGGAAATACGACCTCTCGAGCACTTCCCACTGGTACACGGTCAGATAACCATAAATTAGGCCGAACAACATCAAGCCCATACTGTGACTAGCGTTGAACCCGACCCAGGCCTTCCACATCGTCGTACCACTCGAGATACGTGGCACAACGTGCTTCATCGCCGCCTCCGTCTGCCCCTCGACAGGAGTGAGCTGGTCCGTAAAGAACGTGTACGCCAGATGCACGCTGCCGAAGAACAAGATGATCGCAGCACCAGCGGCGATCAGGATTCGCGAGATCATCATTTTCGGCTCCGATGCCGGATGTATGGAGGGGGATCTGGGCATGGACATGTGTTGATCTTCGTGACGGCGTATCTCCATCATGGCCCCGCTCCTTTCGAACGCAATGCCGACCCCCGATGACCGTCGAGAGCGGCATCAGGCAAACAACCACACACCACCCAAAAAATCCGTTTCCATCGGTTGTACAGGCTATGCGCATTGGTATCGTGACATAAATCAACCTGGAATCCGGCTGCATGCTGCCTCAGCCATCACGTACGAAATTGATTGTGGAGCAGTCTACTTCTCCCAGTGGCCGGTTTCCACTGCGGGTGAGGAATTCTGTCGGGATGGGCCCAGCCTTCTCCACCGTGGCTTTGCGGCGGTTTACTTGTAAGTCGTTGAGGTACCGCGTCCCCGCCACGTCTAACGCCAAAGTGCTATTATCCATCAGGTGACCTTTCTGCCAGTGGAAAAGGTGTGGAAGGAAACCCTTAGGCGTATCCCTTCGTCTGAACAGTAGAGACTCCGTTCACACTTGTGGCCATAAAACTCAGGATTCGGAGGCGGAAAGGGAACTCCCACCATAGCACCCGGTTGGTGCGCGGTGACCCTGTCATCCGCGCCGCGC
>JBPYDQ010000342.1:0-3748 GCA_051986135.1 Terriglobales bacterium
GCGCTTTCGGCGGTACTCGCTTTGATTTCCGCGCGTGCCGCTGCCTCCTCATAGCGATATCGCCGCGCCGATGAGCGCAGTGCATCAATGCCAAGATTCGTCGCTGTGCGATAGAGCCAGCCCGGTACGTTATCAATAGCTTTCGAAGGCATCGGCTGACGATAGAGTTTTAGGAACACCTCGTTAGCTAAGTCCTCTGCCCGGGCGTGATCGCCAACAATGCGGCGCAGAATGCTCAACACACGCGCGTAATTGGCAAGAAATACTTGTTCGAAGTGTTCGTGTCTGGAGTTCTTTCCGGCCACGTCGCACCGGCTTGCCTTCAACCTCTGTGTAGGAGCTTTTTCTATCACATTCTGAAGCAACTCTAGCCTCCGTGCTCCTATTGTATTGACGCCTGTAAACGAGAAAATATGACAATTTCACCCTGGCATCTGCGACTGCATAAGGAATTGCTGACATTTCGACAACCGAGACTGTTTGGAATTGTTTCCCGGTGGTCGCGCTGCCTCCCAGGACGGCGGAGTGAGAATTGCTGCGAAGCCTAACGATGTCGGCTCCTGACAGAAAATCTCTTCACCCTTATGCCACCGATACTGACGCAATTCCCGAAGCAACATGCGAGGGGTTCCAGGAGAAAAACCTCAAATTCAACGTTGCGGCATTGTGGTCCTAGACCACGCCTATAAGCTTGCTAATTGACGGCGCCGGACACAACGCGAACCGATTGGTTCAGCAAATTCAGCGTATGAGAGCCTAGCCCTTGCTAGACGATGACATCTTTTCCAAACCGCGAGCGATCGGGGATCTAGCCCGTTTGCGCACCTGAATGATTCCACCGCCGGCGATGCGACCAGTTGGGAAAGATCAAAATTGGGCTAGATGCAGGCACCTTGCGCGTTCGACCACTCTTTCTGGACGACGTAAGATTGAGAAGACTGTGGAGGGGGAGGTGAAGGCGAGGCTCCAGACGCTGGACTCAACGTCACCTGAAATTGCACATCTGACGTTCCATCGACGGAGACTTGTGCGGGAGAGATGCTCACATTGAACAATGGTGCGGAAGCGGCTGCTAGCGTGCTTGCCGTATTGATCGTCTTGTTCTGACCCTCGCAGATGTCCCCGATTTCCTCTCCGGTATTGTCGTCAAACCAGGCGTTCAGGTGAGGATTAGTAACGGATTCGCAGAACTCATGCGACGCGACAACCGTACTCGAAGCCAGCGTATCGCCAGAAACAAACTGGCATCCTTGGCAGTCATCGTACGTATCGACCGCGTAGACCACGCCAGACGATGAAAGATTGTGGTACCCACAGAATTGCTGGCATGACGCCTCGCCCTGCAACGTGACGGTAACGCCAGATGGCAAGAAGAAAAAGTAAATAGAGTTGGCGTTCGGCTGGCCCACCGTGCCATCGGCAATGAGAGTATCAAGCATCGACTGAATCTGAGAATCGTCCAGCGGGTTTGCAGGATCGGAACTGATGGTAACAGACTGTACACGCTTGCCCCGGCCAATCGTGAATCCTGGCACATTGTATTCCGCAAGCTGAGCAAGCAGTGACGAGGTTACGATGAAGTCAAAGAACGCGTCCATTTGGGCGCGCAATGGATCGCTGTTCCAGGCGCTGCCCCAATAGATCGTGGTAACTTCTGGATTAGCCAACAGCGGACCGCCGTGGTAATTCAATTGTGGCGGCGCAGCGGGAGCGGCCTTACGGATACCTCTTGATCGAACGACATTTAGTGGCATCGGCGCTCCTTCGGCGGGAAAGAATAGCACAGAAAATATGGCTGGCACTCGGGGGAATGCCAGTCAATCAAATTGTCAAAAGCTGAATTATCGGCGCCCGCCACGTCGGCCACCATGAGCTCCGTCGCGTTGATTTCTCTCGTGGTCTGCAAATTTCCCGCTTGAAACGCTTCGGCGCGCATCCGTTGCACGGCCGCCATCACATCGGCCGGCTGCATCGCCGCAGCCTCTCCGAGCGCCGACTTTCACCGCGTCGTCCCAGCTCTGCTCGTCGATCGCCTGCATCAGTGCTTGCCCCTGCAGCCCCTGTTCCACTGTAGCCGGTCGTGTGCTTCCGTGATTTGCTCGGGATACGTTGCCGCGCCCAAAACCAGGGCTATGAGTTCGTCGGGATAGAGCGCGATCGGCGCGACCAACGATTCGAGGTCGGCCGGCGATAGCGGCGCGTAGCCTTCCTGCGGACACGCAGCGCCCGGCGACATCCCGGAGATCAACATCAGGCACACTACCACGCACAAGAGGTTTTGAAAGGAAGGCACGGAACCATCGTTTATCGATAACATCTTCCAGCCAATCTGCGAGTGTTACGAAGGACATTGGCCCAAATAGGACTGTTCGTTTTGACAGTCGCACGTGGCTCTTCGGGCCGTTAATACCATGGAAAACGACTTGCCTTGCCAAATGGCAGTCGTGGCTCTAGAGGCATGCGGATATGCTTATCGCGACAACGGCGTGCAGCATCGCTATTTTCGAGCACAGGGAGCGAACGCTTGGCAACCAATACGTTAATGGCGTCGCGCGACCGGCTGGACCTAAACCCCTGACGGGCACGGTTGCTGGTCTCAACGAAAATCTCCTTGAATCGATGGACCACACACTATACGAGGAACAATTTCAAGTTGTCCCCGAAGTGCGTGAGCGCTCTCGTGTGGTTTGCTAGCGGCTGTCTCCTGCGGACCACAACTTGACTGAAATCGATTTTGCCGATTAACTAAATCTTAGGAGGATTTCATTCAGTGAACATCGTACGCGCATTAAAAGCGGAAGCATCAAAACTGCAAAAGCAGTTGGGCTCCATCAATTCGGCTATTGAAGTCTTGAACGGCTCCGGAAAAAAGCACCGACTCATCCGGACTGAACCAAAGAAGCGGCATCGTATTTCTAGAGCGGGACGCTTGGCAATCGCCAGGGCACAAAGAGAACGATGGGCCAAGGCGAAGAAAGCCGCGAAAGCCTGAAAACAAACCCGCAAGCTTTCTGAGCCGACTCCCGGGAAATTTTGATCGATTTCTCTCGGTGTTCTCGAAAAGCATCGAGGACCAAGCATTGAGCCGTAGAACCTTCATCGTCTCGGTTGCGGCTGGCGCGGAGCCGCTAGCCCTAAGGTTTCGCGATGTCAGGGGACGATTGCGGCCTCCAGTACCTATGTTTCCGATTTCCAGACAAGCCTGCCGATAGCCACGTTGAAAAAAAACGGGACCAGGGACACCCTGGCGAGGCGCGAAGTATCCTGCCCGAGCGTGAATCTCCGCGAACTCCTGGTAACCAGCAAATCGCCGAGGTTCGTACTATGAGCCCTAGGCGGTTATCGCCAAGGCGGGAACCAGCATCACTGACACGACGACAAGCACGTTAGCTTCGACAGGCTGCGCGACTGTTCCGCATTACACGACTTGCGCAAAGGCGTCTTTCTAATGGGGCTATGGCGTGCGTTACGGCGCTACAGTGACATCCCGTACTTCATCCGGGAAGTTGGGCACCCAAGACACTTGGGGTCGCTACTCGCTAGCAGTTGGCCTTGTTCGGAGGTGCACAACTGAATTGCCAGGGGTGCCCGGTTTTAGTGGAAGCAAGTTGTTGACCAAACCTCTGATCCCATAAGTCGTTTGTCCTCAAACCCGTCGGTCAAGCGGAGGAGCTCTTGATCCGTGGTCGTTCAACACAGCTTGGGTGCTAAATAGGCGGCGGGTCCGAAATGACACAAGAGAGCCACA
>JBPYDQ010000343.1:0-4855 GCA_051986135.1 Terriglobales bacterium
TGACATCGAGCGCGCCAAGGCTCGGATAGTAATCCGGCAGATCGATACTGACGCTGTTTACCCCATTGTTCTGGACTTGAACCAGCGCGTTGTCACCAAAGCTTTGAAACGTAACCGGCCGGAGAGCCCCTCGAGGATGAGTTCCTTAAGTGCTGCGATTTGCAAAACTGCGCACGCTGTCTCACCAAAGATCCAGGATCCCTAGGTTATCCTTCCCCCCTTTGGTCTCTCATCAGCCGTGAATTCATCCATGTAACCTGTTACGCGGCTTCTTCCGTACCTTGTTGATTTCAAAGTTGACCGGAGGTTTCGGGAGCCACAGTTAATTTAATGTCCTCGAGTCGACGTAGCTCAGCGGTAAAAGTGCCGATTCGTGGCCGACAGGCCGTGGGTTCAACTCCACCTTCGCTCACAGCCAGATCGGCTTTATACGGCGCGGCCGTGATCGCACCGAAGAAGCCCATCGCTTAGCTGTCTTGCACTGAACATCCCATTGCAATGATGGTGCCCACAAACCCCTTCTTAAGTTAAGAGTGAGGAAAGGATGTGCATGCCCGAGCTGCTCGCGTTTTCGGCAATTAGGCTGTAGCAGCTCCGGCCGGCTGTCTCGCTTCCGGAACTTCGAGCAATCTGCCCGATTTCACATCGTAAACGTAACCGTAGATTGCGATGTTCTTTGGAACCAGCGGGTGCTCACGAATTCGCTGAACATCATCGCGCACGCTCTGCTCCTGATTGCGGATCGTGAGCCACTCGATGAATTCCCCTGCACGCGAACCAGGACCTGTCCCGACATCCTGAAATCCTTTGTCCATGAGCGTCGCCGTTTCCAGGCTGTTGGCCAGCAGCCCGCGCATCACGTCGTTGGTAAAGAACTCCATGCCGCAATTGGTGTGGTGAATGACAAACCACTCTCGCGTGCCCAGCAGCTTGTACGAAATGACGAGCGATCGAATAGCATCGTCGCTGGCGCGTCCGCCCGCGTTACGAATAACGTGCGCGTCGCCTTCGACCAGCCCAGCGAACTTGGCAGGATCAAGGCGCGCATCCATGCAAGTAAGAACAGCAAAGTGCCGGGCCGGGGGCATGGCGAGCTTTGCTTTATTGCCAAAGTCGGCGGCGTATTTCTGGTTGGCTGCAAGCACTTCCTGAAGAACGCTGCTCATATCGGCTCCTTTTTTTTAAGAATTGATGAACAGTTTGGACTATCGAGGGGAGAAAAACCTACACCGGTGGATTCGCAGGATTTTGGATCAGAGTCTCACCGGATCAGCCGCCAACGCACAGTTCGCGTTTGGCGGCAAATACAGGAGCAACAGAGTCGGGAGCACGAGTACATGATGAACTGGAGAAGAATGATAGTCAGGTGGCGAAGCGGCAGTCAAGCGACACAGGGGCACACCAATCCCCTTAGTGGGTGCCCGGTCCAAGGTCTACACTACGGCGTTAGAACTAAGCCGCTGGCGCGGCGGACGCTACGCATGAGGCGAGCGGAGCGGTGGGTGCCTGGCAGGTGGTTGGGAAGCCGTTAAGGTAGGTTGTCGGGCCATAAGGAGGTCCTTATGACCCGACTTCGAGAAGTAATGCTGGAAGAACTCCAGCGACGTAACTTTGCTCAGACCACTGTACAGTATTACCTGAAGGCCGTCGAAGACTTCGCTGTCCATTTCGGAAAACCGCCGGATCAGCTAAACGCCGACCACCTCCGTCAATACCAGGTCTACCTGCTCAACGGGCGGAAGCTGCAGCCACGTACCGCCCGACTGCACGTCAGCGCGCTCCGCTTCTTTTTCATCAAGACTTTGAAGCGCCACTTACCCCTCGATGACATTCCTTATCCGAAGGCTCCGCGTCGACTGCCCATCATTTTGACTGTCGAGGAAGTTGCGCGGCTGATTGATTCAGCGCGCAATCTTTTGGACCGCACCATGCTGATGGTGCTCTACTCCACGGGCATGCGGAATCACGAAATGCGCTACCTGCAGGTCAAGGACATCGATAGCAAGTCCATGCTTATCCACATACAGTACGGCAAGCGTGGGCGTGATCGCTATGTCCCCTTGAGTCTCACGTTGCTGGAGACCTTGCGGGAATACTGGCGCTGGATGAGACCGAAGACCTGGTTGTTCCCAGGCACCATCCATAACTGGCGTGCCGATAAACCGATTACTCCCAAGGTCGTCTGGAACGCCTGTCAGGTCGCTGCACACCAGGCCGGCATCGAAAAGCGCGTTTACGCTCACCTGCTCAGACATTCCTACGCCACTCATCTGCTGGAAGCGGGAGCCGACCTGCGCACCATTCAACTGCTGCTGGGTCACGTCAAGCTCGAACACACGGTCATCTATCTGCACCTTTCGCGGCGGCACCTGCAGGCAGTCCAGAACCCACTGGATGCGATGAACGTCTCCGGTCCGGAAACCGTTCGCCGCTCGCGCAAGAAGCATAAGAAATGAATCGGCCCACCCTCGAGGTGGCCGATATCATTCGACAACACGGCAAGGATTTCATCGAGAACCACCGAGCGCATCTAAGCCCGCGGCAACACAAAGTGCTGCGCGCCATCGAACACTGCCGCACCGCGGCACTCGGTGGTCATCTTGACCGTTGCTCGTGTTGCGGTCATCGCGCCATCTCGTATAACTCTTGTCGCAATCGGCACTGCCCGAAGTGTCTGACGAGCGCTCGCGACCGCTGGCTGGCGGCCCGAGAAAAGGAACTGCTGAACATCAGCTATTTTCACGTGGTCTTCACCTTGCCGCACCAACTAGCGACGCTGGCGCTCTGCAATCCCAAAGTCGTCTATCAGCTACTGTTTCAAGCTAGCGCCAACACCTTATTGAAGGTTGCCGCTGATCCCAAGCATCTGGGAGCACACATTGGCTTCCTCAGTGTGCTCCATACATGGGGCCAGAATCTTCTCGCTCACCCACACGTGCACTGTGTCATTCCCGCGGGCGGCCTCTCTCCGGACGGTTCCCGATGGGTTCAGACGCGCTCTACTTTCTTCTTACCCGTGAAAGTTCTGAGCCGAGTGTTCCGCGGAAAGTTCGTCGCCGGACTGAAACGCGCTTTCCGAGCCGGGCAACTCGTCTTCCCCGGGTGCCTCGAAGTCCTCGCTTCGAAAGAGGGCTTCGCAGCATTCCTGCGCACGCTGTTTCGCCAGGATTGGGTGGTCTATGCCAAGCCGCCCTTCGGTGGACCACAGCATGTGCTGCATTATCTGGCCCGATACACCCATCGCGTAGCGATCTCCAACCATCGTCTGCTCAGCTTGCAAGACGGACAGGTCATCTTTCGGTGGAAGGATTACGCCCGTGGCAGCAAACTCCGCAACATGAGGGTCCACGCTCACGAATTCCTACGCCGCTTTCTGCTGCACGTGCTCCCAAAAGGTTTTGTGCGAATCCGTTTCTTCGGCTTCCTGGCCAACCGGCGGCGCGGTGCGCTACTGCTTCAGTGTCAACGTCTTGTGGCTCCTCGACCGGACCCCTGCCCGTCAAAAGCTACACCAACAGTTTCCTTCTGGTTGTGTCCATTGTGTGGCGGCGCGATGGTTGTGGTCGAGCGATTCAGCGCTGACGAAGTAGCCAGTCAGACGGTCGAACAGGGTTATGACAACACTTCGTAGGCTTCCTCTATCCATAGCTCGAAGGCGTGCGCGGGCATGCCCAGGGAACGTGTGCCTGCGCGTGGAAAGCGCTGTTCTGAAGCCCCTCTTTGACTCACGGCAAGCCCTCAAATCGAAGCGACGCGTCCTTTATTACTGCTCTATTTGCTTCCTTCCACGACCACACCCTACCGTGCCCCCCACACCACCACTCGAAAACTCGATTCAAAACCCATAGTTTCCCGCGTCCGCCGCTAGCGCCAGCGGCTCTGTTCTAACGGCTCAATCCGGAGTGCCCCGGCAAATCGCCTGCTCCTCGTCTCTTCGACCTCGCGCCGGGTCACTCCCGATTGAGTCCTATCGTTAGGGAGGACTAATCCTCGCAGAGGTTCCAAACCTGGCCTCAACTTCCGGACTGCCTTGTAAGAACGTAGCCGCCAGTGCACAATCCACGGGAAGCAGACTTTCTCTGGGGGAACCAATTGGTTCTCCTTTTCGTATAAGCGATTATGGAAACCCTACTGGCAGACGTCCGCCATTCCCTTCGCGTTCTGATCAAGAGTCCTGGCTTCACCACCGTCGCGATCCTGGCCCTTGCGCTCGGCATCGGCGCGAACACGGCAATCTTTTCCGTGATTGACCGAGTGCTATTGGCACCGCTGCCATTCCCGGACTCGGAGAGGATCATGCGCGTCCAACGTAAGTTCCCGAACGGCAACGGATCGTCGGTGTCCATCCCTAAATTCATGGCATGGCGAAAGAGCAGCACATTTCAATCGATGGCAGCCTATGATTTCGGCACTGTCAGCCTGAACCTGGGCACGAGCGACCGCCCCAATCCAGTCAACGGAATGCACGTCACCGCGGACTTCTTTAGTGTTTTTGGTGTTAAACCCCTTCTCGGGCGAACATTTTCTCCAGAAGAGGACTTGCCCAACGCGGG
The DNA here is from genome assembly GCA_051986135.1 of Terriglobales bacterium. Classification (GTDB taxonomy): domain Bacteria; phylum Acidobacteriota; class Terriglobia; order Terriglobales; family Acidobacteriaceae; genus Gp1-AA122. The sequence continues at coordinate 4,554 of JBPYDQ010000343.1, forward strand.
TAAGTTCGTGGTACTCACATCCGACGTGTGGAAGAACCACTTGGGCGGGGACCGCGACATTGTGGGTAAGGCGATTACCCTGAGTGGAGAGCCGTTTGTTGTGCTCGGAGTCTTGCCTGAAAGCTACGAACCTGATCCGCCCACCGATCTCTACCTTCCCGCGCAACTTGAACCCAACAGCACGAATCAGGGGCACATGTATTATGTGGCCGGGCGGCTTCGGCCCGACGCGTCCATTGGAGCAGCCCAGGCCGAGTTGGCGGTCATCGCCGATCAATTCCGTGCAGCCCACTCGGACGTTA
>JBPYDQ010000344.1:0-4465 GCA_051986135.1 Terriglobales bacterium
GATCCGACCGGCGATCCCTCATTCAACTATCCGATGCCGGGGACGCTGCACGTGAACACCTATGAATGCTACGACCGCAACACGATGGTTACCACTCAGGATGGCCCCACCGGAGCGGTTTCGTCGAGAATCGACAAGTCGGGTACTCCGATCAGTTGGAGATACTACGCGCAAAGTCCGGGAATCCTCTGGGACGCTCCGGAAGCGAATCCGCAAACCTGCTACGATCAAAGTTCGGCCCCGGCTGGGAAGACGCGTCCCGCATGCAGTGGGAGCGAGTTCAGCGGCCATGTGATTTTTCCGGGAACGGGCAACGGCCAATCAGCACCGATCTTCAATCATATCGAAAATTGCGAACTGGCCAAGATCACCTGGGTGACTCCGGATGGCGTGTGGTCCGACCACCCGGGAAGTCTGCCCAAGGGAGACAAGGGTTATCCCGCGTTGGGTCCTTCTTGGGTCGCGGATATAGTCGATGCCATTGGCCAAAGCGGCGTCAACAGCGGCGGCAAGTGCGACTACTGGAACGCCGAACCCACCGCCATTTTCATAACGTGGGATGATTGGGGTGGCTTTTTCGATCACGTGCCACCTCCAAAAGTCTATCATGTCCAGGAGCTTGGCGAGACTTGTCCTGCTCCGAACCAATGGGGTTGTGGATACGTTTACGGATTCCGCGTACCACTTTTGGTGGTCTCGCCCTATACCAAGGAAGGAACTGTTTCCGGCCCGCTCACCAGTACTTCCTTTCCACCGACGTACCCACCTCCGCTTGAGTGGGTACATGATTTCGGCAGCATTCTCGCGTTTACAGAGCAGAACTTCTATCCCATCGGCAGCCAGTCAATCGCTCCCTCATCTTACAGCTACGCTGATACCAACACGCTCGACAAAGAGTATCGGGGGCAGACCGTCGTGCCCTTGTGGGAGTTCTTTACGAGCTCGACCATTCGTCCATTTACTCCGATCTCAGCTCTCTATCCCGCCAGCTTTTTCAAGAATTACTACAACACCATAAAGTCAGACGGAACTTATCCCAAGCCAACCCCCGCGGATGATGATGGAGATGAGAAGTAAGGAAACGAATGATGGGACCCCCAAAAAAATGGCACATAATCCCTCGGCCCGGGGGGCTTAGGTCTCCGAAGCCTGCGTTGACAAACGTCTTGGGCGACCCATGTAGGTATTTAGACGAGGTCGGGCTCCACGAGATAGCCTTTTGAATATGTTGGCTCCTTGGGATTGAGCGTACACGACGGCCGCCTCAACTGGCCAAGAGTCACACGCTGCCTGCGTAGGCAACGCTCAACGAAAAGCAGACCACCGACCACATGGGAGTCGTCCAGTCGCTCGGTGGCGGGCGCATTGGCCGCTGCTGGGCAGGGACGGAAGCGTTCGAGGGCGGCATAAGTTTCACGCCGCCCAATCGAACATCAGCCGACAGGCTCCTGATTGCAATAAGCCAAAAAAAACAACCGGACGAGCTCAAAAGCGAAGCACTGCGACTTTCCTTTGTCGAGTGCTTGTAGCTCGGGCCAGTCAAGCCAGACCATCCGGCTCGAGGCCCCCACCCCTCCCGCAATTGCGGCTCGGATCAGGTTAGGGCACACAGCTCGCCAAAAATGTATCCTGGCGGATGACTCCCGTTGCGGACTGACCCAACCAGGGATGCAACCATCCACCAGATCGGGCCAATTTTTTCGGCTACCGATGGGCCGGCCAAAGACAAGAATTCGATATCGTGATCTAGTCCTGCCGAACGACCCATAAGTTCGGTCCCGAGAGGCGAGTGGCAGCAGCATGTTCGGGGATGTCCGAGAGAGGTGCTGATGTGAACTTGCGTTCTAAGCCGGTTTTATTCGTTCAAGTGTCGCGAAAATTCTTCCTCCTGCTTTTGTGGTTGCTTTCGTTGCCTCTAAGCGCCCACGAGCGCTCCTATCAATATTTCCGGGTTGGGCAGAACTCCTATGTCCAGTCCAAACCAGAATTTGGCGTCGCCCTGATGGGAGGCGGTTCCGATATTGACGGTGCGTTCCGCTGGTTCTGCGGCAGGGCAAACGGCGGCGATTTTCTGGTTCTGCGCGCTAACGGGGACGACGCCTACAACGCTTATCTCTATGCCCTGTGCCGGCTGAACTCGGTGGCCACGCTGGTGATTCCGGACCGCAAGACCGCGCAAGATCCTCGGGTTAGCGACATCATCCAGCACGCGGCAGCGATCTTTATCGCCGGGGGCGATCAGGCACATTACGTCAGAGAATGGCGGGGCACAGCGGTTCAGGAAGCCCTCAACACGCACATCATGCGCGGAAAGCCGATCGCGGGCACCAGCGCAGGACTGGCAATTCTCGGGCAATTCTCTTACGGCGCGCTGAATGATCCGCCGGATAGCATGCTGACCTCTTCCGAAGCTTTAGAGAATCCCTTCACCGACCGGGTTACGCTGGTCGAGAACTTCATAAGCATTCCACTCCTCCGCGCGACCATTACCGACAGCCATTTCGTCAAACGCGACCGCCTGGGCCGCAGCCTGGTTTTTCTTGCCCGCCTGATGCAAGATGGGTGGGCGAGGACTCCGCGTGTAATTGCAGTGGATGAGAGATCGGCCCTGCTGGTTGGGCCAAAGGGAGAAGCAAGAGTGGTTGGGCCCGGCCAAGGAGCCTATTTCTTAAGTGCGGCCCAGGCTCCCGCAATCTGCCGCAAAGGTACTCCGTTAACCTTTTTCGGAATCTCGGTTTTTAAGGCCTCGGCGGGCGGGTCTTTTGATCTCACCACCTGGGCGGGCAAGGGAGGGGCGCGTTACCAGCTCAATGTCACAAGCGGGGTGATTACGTCGACGCAACCCGGAGGTTCTCCCTACTAACGGCAAAAATTTCGGGGGTAAGCACGATGGCTGTGTACAGATTCCTCCCGCGATTGAAATCGCGGGTTTCCTTCGAGGCGATCCGGTGAAAGCAATCGTGGTCGGTGACGGCAAACGGGTAAGTCAGTGCAAAAAGCCAAGGGGATGGCTCGGTCGCTTCGTCTTGTGGAAGATGAATTCGCGGCACTCGAAGCTGACAGACTGGGGTTTGAGCCACGTTTCCATAGTGGAGAATTACACGATTCTCGATGTGGGCTGTGGTGGAGGTCGAACCCTGAGCAAGTTAGGTGATGCGGCTAAGCAGGGAAAGGTCTATGGGGTTGACCATTCGGAAGAAAGTGTGGCCGCTAGCAAGAGAACCAACGCGCGCTGGATCAATGTCGGCCGTGTCGAGGTCCAGCACGGCTCCGTGTCTCAGCTCCCGTTCCCGGATGGGACGTTCGACCTCGTCACGGCTGTGGAGACACACTTTTGGTGGCCCGATTTGCCGGCAGGCATGCGCGAAATTCTCAGGGTCCTAAAGCCAGATGCCAAGCTCACCGTGATAGCAGAAGTCTATAAAGGAGCGAATACCAACATGGCACGGTTATGCGAACAATACGCCCCAAGAACGGGCATGACGCTCCTCGACGTTGGCGAACATCGTGAGCTCTTTATCCAAGCCGGCTATTCGGGAGTTGAGATCTTCGTTGACGAATCTAAGGGGTGGATCTGCGTTGCAGGCCAGAAACACTGATGCTGCTGCACTCAAAAATGCAGTCTTAAATAAAGGGCAAGCGTACGCGATCAGCATCTCCTTGGGATGCGGCAAGGATCCGGATTGACGGTGAGCCAGTCCCAGCTGGATCTTTCCGGCAACTGCCGGTCTGGCCGTTCAGCCGGCAAGAATTAGCCCGGAGTTTTGAGTCATAAGCGTAGCTGACCACGAGAATGAATTCTTAAGCGGCCGCAGCTGCGCTCAGCATGCAAAGTTTTCGATGAGCTCTCGTTCGCTAGCCATGCCAAGTTGATTCCGCGAGGGTTGCCTGCCTGACTAATTGGGATGACTCCCCAAGGGCATCGCGGTCGAACCACAGATTTGGCAGTTCATAAATGGCAGGAGGCAATGGGCGCCTGCTCGCTGATTGCCGCGCCGATTCGTGTCCATGCCTTTGTGACGAATTCTACGCAGGCTTTCAGTTCCCCTCTCGATTGGGAAGCTCAGCCGGGGCCGCTGAGGGCCTAGTGCGTACCCGTCGCCGAAGACTCAGCCAGGGCGTTGATCAGATTCTGCCCGTTTGGACTTCCCCATCCGGTTACCAGGTCATAGCCAACGACAGCGTTGTACGACTGCCCTTTGCCGTTGTTGTTGTTTCCGCTGGCGATGTCATGGAAGACACTGTCATAGTTGGGACCGTGGCCGAGGGAATATATCGCAGGATTGATGAATCCCAACGATGAATTGCCGCTCGAGGCAACCTGCTGATTGACGAGTGCAAGAAATCCTGCCCAGCGAGGAGCCGCGAAGCTCGTGCCGCCATAGTCGCCACTGCAGGTGCCTTGGCCGCAGGCATAGTTGTCCGTGTTTGCTTCCATGGCAACATCGGGTAGGTTGCGCACAGT
>JBPYDQ010000345.1:0-4094 GCA_051986135.1 Terriglobales bacterium
GGGATTCCTCACTGGGACGATTACGGAAAACACGCAGTTTGACCAGGAGGACAATCGCGGCAGTTTCCCCCGCTTCTCGCCCGAAGCCCGCAAGGCAAATCGCGCTCTGGTGGATCTGATTGCCACGTTCGCCTCAAAGAAGAATGCGACGTCAGCTCAGATCGCGCTCGCCTGGTTGCTGGCACAGAAACCCTGGATCGTTCCGATTCCGGGCACCACGAAGCTGGAGCGTCTTGAAGAGAACATTGGAGCGGTTGCCGTCCGACTCACGTCGGATGATCTCCGGGAACTGGACGCCGCTACCGCAAAGATCACCGTGCACGGCGCACGGTACCCGGAAGAACTGGAACGAATGACATATCGATAGAGGACTCGCAGCAGCCGATTCCTCGTTCTTGAAAGCGACGCCAAGAGGAATTCGTGTATGGAAATCTCATTTGAAAACAAGGTTGCGCTGGTAACCGGCGCAGGTTCAGGCATGGGTCTGGTGACGGCGAAGGCATTCGCCGAATCGGGAGCAGCGGTGGTGCTGGGAGATCATCACTTCGAATCCGTCGACATTGCCAGCAAGCAATTGGTTGCACAAGGCCACAAAGCGCTCGCCATACGTTGCGATGTGGCCGATGAGCGCGAGGTTGCTGCCATGGTGGAACGGACTGTTTCAGGGTTCGGCCGATTGGACGCGGCATTTAACAACGCCGGAGTGCAGAGTCCTGCCATTGAGACGGCCGATGCCAGTGGCGAAGAATTTGAGCGTGTGATTGGAATCAATCTGCGCGGTGTCTGGAACTGCATGAAGTACGAGCTACGTCACATGCGCAAGCAAGGAAGCGGAGCGATCGTAAATAACTCGTCGCTAGGTGGTCTCGTCGGCCTGCCAGGACGCGCGATCTACCATGCGTCGAAGCATGGCGTGCTGGGACTGACCAAGAGTGCAGCTCTCGAATATGCGGCGCGCGGCATTAGCATCAACGCGATTTGTCCTGGAACGATCGACACTCCGATGGTGGCCGAGATGGTGGCTAAGGATCCTGAAGCGATGAAAGAAATCCTGAAAGAACAAACGATCGGTCGACTCGGCAAGCCCGAGGAGATCGCCTCAGCGGTCCTCTGGCTTTGCAGTCCCGGAGCCGGCTTCGTGATTGGTCACGCACTCGCCATTGATGGTGGATTTACCGTTCACTAAGCCGTCACCGTTTCCGTGGGTTGGATGCAAGGAGAGCAATCATGAGAGGAGCTGTTTTGTACGGGCCGCGCGACGTCCGTTTCGAAGAACGTCCTGAACCCAAAATTACAAAGCCTACGGACGCCTTCATTAAGATTTCGGCGACATGCGTCTGCGGATCGGATCTCTGGCCGTATCGAGGTATCCAGCCAGTTCCGCAGCCTACTCCGATGGGGCATGAATATTGCGGAATTGTAGAAGAAATCGGAAGCGCAGTCCGCTCCGTAAAGCGTGGGCAGTTCGTGATCGGATCATTTTTTGCGTCGGACAACAGCTGTCCCTACTGCCACAACGGCTACCAGTCGTCTTGCCAGCATCATGCTCAAGCGCCTTACCTACGTGTTCCCTTGGCCGACGGCACTCTCGTCGCAACCCAAGACGTTCCTTCCTCGGACCTCGTTCCGAGCATGCTGACCGTGTCGGACGTCATGGGAACCGGATGGTTCGCGGCTGATGCTGCGAATACTCGACCAGGCACGACGGTTGTGGTTGTCGGAGATGGCGCCGTCGGACTACTTGCTGTGCTCTCCGCCAAGCAGATGGGGGCCGAGAGGATCATTGCGATGAGCCGCCATGTCGCGCGTCAGAAACTTGCCCGCGAGTTTGGCGCCACTGACATTGTTTCCCAACGGGGCGATGACGGAATAACAAGAGTTTTGGAGCTAACGAAAGGAATTGGCGCGGACTCTGTGCTCGAATGTGTCGGTACGCAGCAGTCGATGATGCAGGCCATTCGTTCTGCCCGCAAAGGTGGATACGTGAGCTACGTTGGCGTCCCGCATGGAGTCGAACTAAACGGAGAGGAATTGTTTTTCGCGCACGTTCACCTTCACGGTGGTCCGGCTCCGGTACGCCGTTACCTACCGAAGCTGATCGAACTGGTGGCAAAAGGGAAGATTGATCCCGGCAAGGTGTTTGACCTCACTCTGCCCCTCGACCAGGTGGCGGGTGGATACCGTGCGATGGACGAACGCAGAGCCATAAAGACGTTACTGCGACCCTAAACGCGTTGTGCGTCGCGCTACCAGAAAGAGGGAAGCTAAAACCAAGGAAACATCGATGCCTCATGTAATTGTGAAGTTGTGGCCGGGCAAATCCGAAAGGCAGAAAAGTGGCTTGCCGATGCAATCACAACAGACGTAATGAACATTCTGCATTACGCAGAACGGTCGGTTTCGGTCGCAATGGAAGAAATCATCTCTCAGGATTGGGTTGAGAGGGTGTACAAGGCCGAGATCAAGAACAACCTGAACAAGCTCTACAAGAAGCCTGGCTAAGACGAGAGCGACCTCTGAGTTCGTCTCGAACAGTGGCTGAATCTAAGGAGCCGAAATGAAACTACCTGTTGCCATACTCATATCGCTTTACGTTTTCGCTCTGCCTACGTCTCATGCTCAAACGAATGCGGCGCAAACCGGCGTCTCGCCCACTGCGTCAGCCCAAGACTCGCACTTGATCAGCATCACGCGAAGCGGCTCACGACAGCCGAGCAAAGGACCCTCCGAGCGCTTCACGGGCACAGTGCAAATCGAGCCTCTCTTTTCAGCACACGATCCTTCACGCGTGATCGGCGGAAGCGTCACATTCCAAACCGGAGCCCGGACGGCGTGGCATACACACCCACTCGGTCAAATCCTGATCGTGACAGCAGGAGTCGGTTGGGTTGCGCAATGGGGCGGGCCGGTCCAAGAGATTCGAGAAGGCGACGTCGTTTGGATTCCGGCAGGAGTGAAACACTGGCATGGAGCGACTCCGAATACAGCGATGACTCATATCGCAATATTGGAAGAGAGCAACGGCAACAGTGGCGAGTGGTTGGAAAAGGTAAGCGACGAACAATACAGGAAGTGAGTCTGATTCACGCGCTCAAGCGAGGAGTTTGAAATGAAATCATTCGCGCTGATGGTCACGTCGGTGTCGCTGATCATCACTTCATGGGCTCAGGCTGGGCAAACAAAAGACGAAAGGAAATCAAAACCGATGCAGACCCTGAACGAGACCGCAATGGTATCTCCAGCCCTTGAGAAGTACACACAAGGCCCTCTTACTCAATTGTGGAAACGTCCCAGCCTGTCGCCACGAGACCGCAGCATGGTTACAATTGCCGCCCTGATCGCGCGAAACCAGACGATCGAGATGCCCTACTACTTCAACGTTGCACTCGACAACGGCGTTAAACCAGCTGAGATTTCTGAAATCATCACGCATCTTGCCTTTTACTCCGGCTGGGAAAATGCGATGTCGGCAGTTGCCGTCGCGAAACGTGTCTTTACAGATCGTAAGATTGGGCTTGATCAGCTTCCACCAGCCTCGCCGACGCTTCTTCCGCTCGACAAGACCGCGGAGGCAAAACGAGCAGCGAATGTTGAACAGCAGTTCGGTAACGTGGCTCCTGGAGTCGTGCAGTACACTGCGGACGTTCTGTTCCTGGACTTGTGGTTGCGTCCGGATCTTGCGCCACGGGATCGAAGCCTGGTTACTGTGAGCGCGCTCATTGCTTCCGGCCAGGTTGCGCAAATCGCGTACCACCTCAATCGGGCAATGGACAACGGCCTGACGCAGACACAAGCCTCGGAAGTTATCACGCATCTGGCCTTCTACGCAGGTTGGCCGAACGCTTTCTCGGCTTTGCCGGTCGCAAAGGATGTTTTCGAAAAACGTACCAAATAGTTGCCGCGCGTGGAAATGTCTCCGGATTTCTCCAGCAAACCGAACGCCGAACCTAGCAGGATCGGTATCTGGAAGGCAGGCTGTGAGATGGATCGCAACTGGTTCCCGTATCACGGGCTTAACCGGAAGTTGGGCAACGCGCGGTCAAGTTGACGAGAAACGCCCTACCCGTAGATGTGGCTTCCGGCAGTTGTCCCGA
>JBPYDQ010000346.1:0-3205 GCA_051986135.1 Terriglobales bacterium
CTCTGGCTATCCGTAAATCGAAGGCGGCGACATCCGAGTTGCTCCCGGAGAACACGATTCTCCTCGACAAGATACTCGATGACATGCTACTGCCTCTGGTTCATCCAACCGGCAACCGAAATGACGAGAAACGAAAATGGATTCAGAGGCGCCTGCATCGGCGCAGCGTATCACGCCCGGAGCGCATATACGCGGGGCTGTCTGACAGAACCGTTGCGGACTTAAATCGAGTTTCCGGACATTACGGGGGAGTATGGAGCGATTCAAAACTGGCGACCGTGTTCGTATATCGTGCCAAGGATCAGAATTTGCGGGGACACATGGAGTTATCGACGGCATAGTGCCGCACCCTCGAAAAATCACACCGCTTGACTCCTATACAGTTTTATTCGGTTGGGGTGAAAAGAAAACTTTTTGGGATGCGCAGCTTCAGGTGGTTGACTTTCCGCAACAGTCCAACAATCGGTGCGGAGGGGTTTTCAGGATGGACAATTAACGATTTCTGAGCCGCCCGTCCGAAGATCGCAGCATGATTACCTCTGCACCGCCATCTATTTGAACTCGCCCATCCGTCCGAGAATCGCTTCTACGTACTCAATATTTAGGTAACTAGCACGCTGGGTTCTTTTTATAGTGTTGACGAAACTCGGCGGTGAGAAGCGCTTCGACTGACGTCATTCCAACTCATCCTAACTCTTCATAAGCCTCCACTGTAGGCATCTCCTCTTCTGGAGCCTTGGCCTGCTTCGCCTCTCCACTTCGAACCAGCGCGAAGCGATAGAGAATGGGCGCGGCTATCTCGTTGATAGCCACAATACTCAAAACAAGCGCAGAGGCGCCGGCTCCGAATTGTGGGAAGATCCGGACGAAAAGCAGCGCCAACGCGAGGGCTAATCCCGCTTGAGGCAGTAAGCCGAAGCCGGCATACTTGCGGACGGTTTCGGGTGCGTCGGCAATCGTCGTCGCGATCCAACTGCCGGCCAGGAATCCGGAAGCACGCACTCCGACGAAAATGAGGGCGGGAACGCCGACGATAAGCAACTGCTCAATATGAATCGTCGATCCCGTGACGGCGAAGAATCCAACATACACCGGCAGCGATACCTTCTCAATCTCCTCACGAAGGTGATCGCCGGCTTTCGTCAGATTGCGAACAAACATACCAGCGGCAAGAGCCACAATGAGGGGGTCGAAATCAATTCGTAGCCCGACCTCAGCCACGACGAAGGCGACCGCAGCCACAAACAGGCCGCCGCTGCCCTTCACGTAGCGGATGTAGGCGGCAAGGACAATACCAACAAGTACCCCGCACAGCATTGACCCTAGCAGCTCCCAAATCAGGGTGGCCGCGGTTCGCGTAGCCTCGACATTAGTGCCAAACGTCGTCTTTGCGAGCGATGAGGCAGCTGCGAACATTAGGATGATGATCAAATCAGAGATCACGACAACGCCGAGGACGGTGCGGCTGAGTGGGCCATCCGCTTCCATCTCGGACCGTAGCGCCACCACCACGGCCGGCGATTGAGCGACCGCTGTGATGCCGAGCACGGTCACTACAGCCAAGGCCTGCATGGTAGTGAGTCCCCGCATGAATGGCAACATGCCGCGGACCAGGTAAGCAGTCAATGACAGCAGAACAGTGGTGCCGAAAATGGCCAGGAGGATCAACCACCGGATAGTGCGCATCAATGACCGCGTCATCGTCAGGTCCAGTTCGACCCCGCCCGTCAGGGCAATCAGAGCTATGGCCACTCCATTGAAAATTGTGAGATTCGCGACCACGGGATCGGAAACCAAGCCCAGAACCTTTGGCCCCACGATGATTCCCGTTATGATGTAGCCGGTTAGCTTGGGGAGCCCGATCGATTTGAAAATACTCCCGGCGAAGAAGGCCGAAAGAAGAAGATATCCGATTGCAAGCGCCGTACCCGACGTGCCGCCCGCGAAGTCTGGTTTGGGACCGAAGGAACCCACGGCATGCATCAGGCTCCCCAGAACAATGATGAGCAGAAGCCGCATTCAGTTCACGCTTGCCCGAACATTTCGCCTCGCGTCCGGCGGTGCCGCAGGGCCGAGATCTGCACAATCAGCTCGGTGACGATTGCTCCGCCCACGACGGCGGTTATCATCCAAGGGAGGGCGGGACCCGAATACAGATCCTGAGCGTTAACAACGATCGCTATGGACAGGGCGCCAATAGGCCCAAACACCAAGCTGGCCCGTTCAGAAGCGCTGAGAAAGCTAACAGCTCTCCGCTCGCACATCCGGACACTAATCCATTTACCAAACAGACGGGCAACCACAAACAATACCATCAGCGTCCACCCTTGCCATTCCCCTCCGCGCCACAACGAGCCAGCGATCACCAGGAACAGCAGGTAAATGGGCCTCTCCAGGCGAATCAGAGCTTCACGGATCTGCGCCTTCGGGCCGCCGGGCAGATTTACCATGACCACACCGACGATAAAACACAGGACCACAGGAGAGAGGCGCAGGAAGCTCCCCATCCCGGCGGTAAACGCGACAGAGCCGAGCAAAAGGAGACTGAATTCCGGGCCCGATCTGATCCTGCCGAATACGGCGTGAATGACCACGCCCATCGCGGCGCCCGCGCCCAAGGTAATGAACAACCAAGCCGTTCCGGGGAGCTGCCAGGAGACCAAAGCGCCTTGCGGGCGGAAATAGGCGGCAACAAGCATCAGACCGGCCACTCCTGTAATCTGTTCCACCTCCACGATGCTCCAGATTCTGCGGACCGAGCCCCGGTCTGCCCCGAGACCTTTCAGGATGGATGGTGCGGTGCGAGCGGTCATCGCGCCTGCCGTCCCGAGCAAAATAGCGTCCCGGAAGAATGCGAAGCCTCCGAAAACGTCGTCCATCGCCAAAGCCCGGCCCGAAGAATGTTCAGCGAAGGCAAACCACAAGCTGCAGGAGGCAACTACTAGAGCGAAGGGAACTGCTGCCGTCAAGACACCGGTGGTGGCCATACCGGGCGCCAACGCATCGACCAGCTTAGTGTTAAAGCGGTAACCGATCGAAAGGCCGATCCAGCCAAGGCCTAACACCAGCAACGGACGAATTTGGTAGAGCACCGCGTCAGACAGAACCCGAATAGCGGGCAGATGCGCGACCGCTCCCAGGATCACGAACGGCAGACCCGCTGTTACCAGGTGTGAGATTCCGAGTTTGTGCTCGAGACTCTGTA
>JBPYDQ010000347.1:0-6089 GCA_051986135.1 Terriglobales bacterium
ACCGACGCGCGAACCGTCAAGCGCTCGTATTCTTTTACTTGCAACACGAGCGACCGCACTGCTTCCGGCGCCTGACCCACCGAAGGCGCTTCCACGCCGCTGGAGGAAACCCGGCAGGGCAGTTCCACAGCATCATTGAAATCCAGATCTGCCAAAGCCTTGCGATTCGGAACGGTCAGCGGTAACAATCTCGGACATTGCGAATGCAAAGCTTGCAACACGAGCAGTGCAATGCGCTCATAACCTGCAAATTCCGAGTACAGCTCCTGCTTCTCGGTGCGCCTTGTGCCCCCTGACGCTTCAATGCTGAAATACGAAGCATTTCGCTCGCGCAGGTAGTCTTCGTAAATATCAATCACTATTGCGTCAGACGCCGGTCGAAGGTTGGCAAACAACTTTTCGTTCAAGGCCGCGACTGCCTGACCGCGTGATTTCCCATTGCGCTGCGTATTGTCATACGCGAGCTGAGGAAAGTAATAGAAGTAAAGGTACTCGGTCGGCAACAATTGAAGTTGTTGTATGAACTGGACGGGAAAAAGTTGGTGCCGGTAGCATTTGCGGATCAGCTCGGGGGAAGAGAGAACTGCCGGCAACAGCTCCTTATTCCGAGCGTCCCGGATCGACCGCACCCAGCCAAGGTGATTCAGGCCGATATAGTCGAATTTCAACTCAAACGGATTCAGGTCCAATGCCTTCGCGATCGACTCGAAGGTCTCCAGCGGGGTGTCGCACACACCCAGAATGCGAACTGCGGAATGGTTGAGAATCCCCTGAGAAATGATGCCAACCGGATTTGTAAAATTGATGACGGTTGCCTCGGGAGCCACGCGCTCGATCAGGCGCGCGTATTCGAGCATCGCTGCCAGATTTCGCATAGCGCAGGCGAAACCACCAGCACCAACCGTTTCCTGTCCAACCAACCCATGAGCAAGGGCAATAGTCTCGTCTTGCACGCGTGCTCCGATGCCGCCGGCGCGCAGGCTCGTGATGACGTACGCGGCGCCTTCGAGCGCGCCTTCCGGATCGGAATAGAGTTCGAAGCGGGCACTCAGACCGCTTCTCTGGGCCATCGCTCGGGCGACGCGCTCGATCGCAACCAGGCGTTCCTGGTCAATATCCCAAAGGGCGAGTTCGTCTAACCTGATGTCTCTGCTTGCTTGGGCAAGGCCGTGAACCAAAAGTGGAGTTCTGACTCCTGCCGCTCCGATAAGAGTGATCTTCATAGTCGGATTGTGCGCAAAGCGTGTCGCGCTTACGGTCTTCGGATTACCTCCCGTCAAATTTCGTCAGGTTTGTTTCATCAACTCGCGCAGCTTCCGGCGCGAAACAATTCTTGACGATCCCCCAGGGCGTGTAGTGGCCATGGCGCCGCAGACATTACCTGCCCGAAGACAATCCTCGATAGACCATCCCGACAGATAGCCATGAAGAAAACCTCCATTGAAGGCATCACCCGCTCCTGTGGCATCCACAACCTGAACGGGGATGGATTTGACCCGCAAAATTTTCCCGTCTTCGACCGCCATACAGCCGTCTCGTCCGAGCTTAAGCACCGGCATCGGAACCCACTTCGCCAGCTTCCTTGCCGCACTCTCGACTGACTTCTCGCCGGTCATAGCGACCGCTTCAAATTCGTTGGGGAACGTGAAATCACATTCCCGCAAAAGAGCAGGCAGGTGGGAGGATTCGAACAGTTCCGGATTCCAGCCAATGTCGCTGGAAATGGTCAAGCCTTCTGCGCGGAATTTGCGAATTGCGGAAGCCCAAGTTGGGAGAGGCCATGGCATGCACGCCAGATGCAGATGTCTGGCCCTGCGAAACTGCCGGTGTACAGCCGGACTCTTAAATAACGTGTGCAGTCTCTGGTTGATGGCATCATGAGTTATCATCATGCGGTCTCCGTCGGAGGACGCCGAGACCGTCATCGCCGTAGGAAACCGTGCGCTGTACTCAGAAGCTTGGGTGTAGATTCCCATCTGCCGCAACTTCAACCAGGCTGGGTGCCTGTGCGCGTCTCTGCCAACTCTGGTTACAACCGCTGTTCGAGTACCCAGTCCCGCCGCAACCATCGCGGTAGTAGCGACGCCGCCCCCTGGGAATTCCGCGAAGTGTCGAGTTTTCACCTCCTTCCCCATGGTTGGGATCTTCGGAAGGTTGTAAAAAACCAAATCTAAAAAAAACTCGCCAAATACCACCAAGTCCGTGCGAGTCCAGCCAGAAGCGGAAGTCATCGGCCAAGAATGATAACAGAGAGCCGCGACGACTTAATTAGAATGTCCGCGCCAACCGTTCGCCGAAGTTCGGGAGTCCTCTGCACGTGAGGATCGGTTCCCAGTGCTTCCCTTTGAAAGCCTACGCCTGTTGTAAGAAGGACTCGCGGTCGTTGGCCGCGGGCATGAATCAGCTCTACTGTTCCTGCAGTGCCTGCGCCAATTGCTCCCACTCCGGGAGCAGCGTTTCTAGTTCTGCGCGGCGCTCTGCCAGTTCCTGAGTCAGGCGCAGGGTTTCCTCGGTGCTCACGAAATTCTGCAGAGCGGTCTCGCGCTGCTGAATCGCCGTTTCTACATCCGCGATCTGCTCTTCCAGTTCCTGGCAGCGGTTTTTCATTTGCTGCAGCTTGATGGGGTTTACGCGCTTGCTGGAAACAGGTTTTGAATACCGCTCGCTGCCATCGGACAACCCGCCGCTTTCGAGCAAAGACTGTCTGCCATTGCCTGATCCACGACCGGCTGCCGCGAGCTGTGCCGGCCCACCCTGCTTTCGCCAGAGATAGTCTTCGTAATTGCCGGGATAGATCTCAACTCTTCCATCACCCACTTCAAACACCCGCGTGGCCAGACGATCGATGAAATATCGGTCGTGAGAAACAAAGACGACGGTGCCGGTGTATTTCGACAGCGCTTCTAACAGCACGTCCTTGGCGCGCAAGTCGAGGTGGTTGGTCGGCTCATCGAGCAGAAGGAAATTGGCCGGATGAAGAAGCATCCGCAGCAGGGCGTAACGGTTGAGCTCGCCGCCGGAGAGCACACCTATTCTCTTGAAAACGTCGTCACCCGAAAACAGAAAACAGCCGAGCAGGTTGCGCAATTCGGTTTCCGTAGAACGCGGCGAAAGCTGACCGAGATCGTCGATGATGCGGGCATCAGCATCCAATTCTTTGTACTGATCCTGCGCAAAATAATCGGGCTGCACGTTGTGCCCAATGCGATATTCACCCGCAGTAAGCGACTCGCGCTCAGCCAGCAGCTTGATCAGTGTTGATTTCCCCGCGCCATTTACTCCCACCAGCGCCACCCGGTTCCCGCGCTCAATCAAGAAACTCACGTTGCGGAAGACTTCCTTCTCGCCATAGTTTTTACCTACCCCTGAACATTCGGCAACGATCCTGCCGCTCGCTTTGGGTTGCGGAAAAGAGAAGTGGATCGTCTTTTCCTCCTGAGGCAGCTCAATACGTTCCATCTTCTCGAGTTCTTTGATCCGGCTCTGCACCTGTTTTGCTTTATTTGCTTGATAGCGGAACCGGTTGATGAAAATTTCCAGTTGCTCGATGCGCTCGCGCTGCGTACGATAAGCCGCCTCCAGTTGCTCGCGGCGCTGCCTCTTCTGCTCCAGGTACTTCTCGTAATCACCTCGATAGCAATGAATGCGCTTGTTCCAGATTTCCACGATTTTGCTGACCGTCACGTCCAGGAAGTAACGATCATGCGAGATCAGGACAAAAGCATAGGGATAGTCGGACAAATATCCCTCGAGCCAGTTCCGAGCTTCCAGATCCAGGTGATTGGTGGGCTCATCCAGCAACAACAGATTCGGTCGTTGCAACAGGAGCTTGGCCAGGGCAATACGCATCTGCCATCCGCCAGAAAATTCCTCCGTGTTCCGGTGCCAGTCCTCTCTGCCGAATCCCAGGCCAGCCAGAACCGTGCCCACCTTAGCCTCGATGGCATAACCGTCTTGGGTCTGAAAGGCGTGCTCAATACGATGAAATCGATCCGCTACCTGCGCATATTCGGGCGACGCGGTGTCGATTTCCGCCATTCGATGTGTGAGCTCCTCCATCTCCCGCTCCAAGGCTCGCAGGCTGGAAAAAACATCCATACACTCGGCAAAAACCGTGCGGCCGGAGAGGGAAAGCCCATCCTGCGGCAAATAGCCAAAACTGATGCCCTTGGCCGTGCTGCGCAAGCCGTAGTCAAGGGTTTCCAGCCCGCCCAGGATTTTTAGAAGTGTGGATTTGCCGGTGCCGTTCGCGCCCACCAGGCCCACGCGGTCCTCGGGCGTGATCATCCAGTCAACTTCTTCGAACAACAATTTGTGGCCGTAGCGCTTACCGGCGCTAGATAGCTGAATCATGGGGATACAACTATTTTCTCATGAAGCCATCCAGCGCCAGGCCTTAAGGCTCCAGTACTCATGCCCCATTTCGCGACTCCAGAGGGACTGCCAGGGTGAAACCTACGCAAACGCAAACTGGCAGGCTTTGCCCCTGACGCATGGGGCCGGAATCCTTAATGGGAAAACTGCTGACCGTTGGGTAGAGTTGAAAAGGAAGGCCGCGGAAAATCGAAACAAGGCCACGCAGTCAGGTTCGAATCATAACGGCCGTACGGTATTTGAATCACTCGACACAGTTTGTAGAGCGCTGGATGAGACTTGCCGACTCGACCGGCTCACATCGAAGCCGAGTCTCGGTAGCAATCGCTCTCGAGGCACTTTGGGTTGAGCCATGATAAGAACCGGGTAAGCTAGCATTCCCGTCAAGCACCAGTCGTGTTCCGAAGCAACGCTGACTATCGGGATCGCGGAGGGGTTCAGGTTTTAGGCGGGACTTGCTGATCAAAATCTAGGGAGGCTCGAAGAGCCTCCCTTTGATTTGAAAGGTGCGGCAGAACTTCGTGGCTACCCGTGATGCCCGCTAGAATGCCCACCGCCGGAGGAACTTCCTCCGCTGTGGCCGCCACCCGACGAACCAGCGCGCGAACCGCCGCTATAGGCACCGCCTCCGCCACGGCTATAACCACCACTGCTGCCGCCGCGACTGTAGCCACCTCCGTAACTGCGGCTGTTGTATCCTCCGGAACTCCCACCCCATTCGGGACGTGAGGGTGTGACGTATCGCGGATTATTTCCATAACTTCCTGATCGGCTGTAGGAGCCGCCACGCGCATAGGGCGAGCTAGAATCACGGGAGTAGTCTCCACCCGGGAGGACCCGGCCTGTCGGACGAGGCACACTCGCTCTAGTGGGGTATCCCCCCAAGGAATGAGACGAGCTGGCTGATCTGTAGCTACCGCGTCCGCTATAGATGCTGCTCGGTGAACTATTGCTGCGATGGGCGACGCTGCCCGGCTGCGGGCGAGGCACATAGCGCGAGTTCGACGAGGCGACACTCGGCTGGCTGGCTCGGCTGCTACTACCCGATGGCCTGAGCATGCCGTTCGGTACGTGATTTGACGCCATCGAGCCGCTCTGCGGAGGCCGCGGAACGTAGTGGCTGTTCCCGGACTGCGGCCGTCCGCTCGTTGCGATGGACGAACCGGCATTGCCCGGCCTGCGGTTTCCGACCTGCGAACCGTTATTTCTCGGCCCGTTCACGGCTGATCCCGTACTCGTGCCTCTTTGTGGAGGCTGCGGAACGTTGTGGGCAGCCGATCGAGTATTCGGTCGAGATCCGCCCCCCGAGATCGCACCGGGCTCGGGACGGTTCACTTGATTGCCCGCCCGTTCGATTCCACCCTGCTCCGGTCGGCCGCTCATGGAACCATTCCGCGAAATTACCGGCCTATTGGCCACACCTCGGGCAGGCGCAGCCGCCGGGTGTCCGGCATTGGCTCCCAATATGCTGGTTCTGGTCGGCTCAACGGGAGCGCGGCTCACCGCTTTGGCATTCGCCAAAGCGTTTTGTGGGATCCCGATCGCCGCATTACCAACCGCCCGAGAGTTCGTAACCACATCGCGTGGCACCGCGGTGAATCCACCAGGCCGGTTCGCGTTGGCGTAGTGGAACGGCAGCGAGCGGCCATTCACTCCACGGGCTCCCGCTCCGTAGTAATGGTTGTAGTAGTTGTTCGTGATGTTAGTAATATTCG
>JBPYDQ010000348.1:0-5316 GCA_051986135.1 Terriglobales bacterium
ACGTTCACTCGGGGCGGTGGATGGACGGCTGGGTCGGAATGGAACAACTCCCGCCCTATCGCGACCTCGGCTACGTTCCCGTGGAGGACGGTCAGGTCTCGCTGACCCTGGAATATGCTTACGACGATTGGTGCGCGGCACAGATGGCCAAGGTGCTGGGCAAGACGGCCGATTACGATTACTTCTCGAAGCGGGCCCGGAATTACCGCAATGTGTGGGACCCGTCGGCGGGCTATTTCCGGCCAAAGCATCGCGATGGCTCCTGGGTGGAGGGTTTCTCTCCGTCCGATCGCAAGGGTTTCACCGAAGGCACGGCGTGGCAATATGCCTTCTGGGTTCCGCATGACATGAAGGGCCTGATGAGGCTCATGGGTAAAGATGAGTTGATCCGCCGCCTCAATCAGGGCTTCGAGGATTCGCGCCCCGACTTCGCGCGCCGGTTTGTGAATGTCGGCAATCAGCCCAATATGGAGGCGCCCTGGTTGTTCAACTACGCAGGCGCACCATGGCTGACGCAAAAATGGACCCGCGAGGTCATGGAACATTCCTACTCGGCTCAGCCCGCCGGCTACGTGGGTGACGAGGATCAGGGCCAAATGGGATCCTACTTCGTTTTGATGGCCATGGGCTTGTTCGAAATGGACGGCGGCTGCTCCGAGAAGCCGATCTACGAAATCGGCAGCCCGCTTTTCAGCCGGATTGTCGTTCACCTGGATCCGAAGTATTACTCCGGGCGGCAGTTCGTCATCGAAACCAAAAACAATTCACCGCAAAACATTTACATCCAATCCGCCATGCTGAATGGCAAACCACTCGACCGGCCGTGGATCTATCACAGCGCGGTGGTGCACGGGGCCACGTTGATGCTGGCGATGGGGCCGAAGCCCAACAAGAACTGGGGCGGCGGTCCCAGTGCTGTTCCCCCGCAAATGAGTCAGTGAACTTATGGAAAGAAGAGGTATTCCATGTCGAATTCGAATTTGCCGAGCCGTAGCTTGCCCGAGTTCTTGCGACCGGAAAGGGCTTCTGCCGGACTGGGCCTGTTCGTCATGAGGAGGAGCGAAATGCCAAGACTACCTAAAATGTCGTCGAAACCTGGCTTCCTGAACGCGGTGTTGCTAATCTGCGTTCTGGCTCTGTTGGTTCTTTTCAGCTCCGCGTCTTTTGCGCAAACCCAGAGCGGTTTAGCCACGATTCAAGGTACGATCACTGACGCCACGGGCGCTGTCATCCCTGGGGCGACCATCCAGGTCCTGGATAGAGCTACCGGCGTCACGTCAGGCACGAAATCAAACGACGTTGGATTCTTCCAGGTGCCCGGCCTCGTGGTTGGCAGCTACGTGGTCACGTGCTCAGCGCCGAACATGAAGAACGCTGTGTACCAGGTGGAACTTCATGCTGCCCAGACGGCGGTCCTGAACCCGGTCATGACTGTGGGGTCCGCGACTGAACGTGTCGAGGTGAGCGCAAGTCTCGTTCAGCTTACAACCACCGACAGCGGCGCTGTCTCTTCCGTTCTGGAAAACGAGCGGATCAATCAGCTTCCGATGAATGGCCGCAGAATCACCAATCTTGTGCAGGAGACGACTCCCGGGTTGGAAAATGGCTTTGGTCCAGGCACTCGCGCAAACGGTCTTGCGGGCGAGGCTATAGAGTATGTAGCGGATGGTGCTCCACTCCTGAACCGCAACTTCGGTGGCCCGAACGTTTCATCGCAGGCCCAGTATCCCGATGCCGATTCAGTGCAGGAAGTGAGGGTCGAAGTCAGCGGGGGAGGAGCGCAGTACTCGACTCCTGCGACGGGCATTATCACCACAAAGTCGGGAACGAATCAATTGCACGGGTCGCTGTTCTGGACGGGAGTAAATAACACCGTTGTCGGCGTTGCAAAAGCCCGGCAGAATCCGCCTGACTTTGTTGCGCCAAATTTTAAAAGAAATGAATTCGGTATCTCCGCGGGGGGGCCTGTGGTTGTGCCCCATCTCTACAACGGGAAGGACAAGACCTTCTGGTTTTTCGGTTTCGAGCGCTATTCGCTGATACAGACAACGAATCAATTGTATTCGGTGGATACGCCGGCGATGAAACGCGGTGACTTCAGCGGCCTGGCCAACTCCTCAGGCTTCATTCAGCTTTACGATCCTGCGACCACACACCCGGATTCGGCCTGCCCGACACCGGGGGTGGTGAACGGTAGGACGGTCTGGAATGGCGGTCCCACACAGAACAATCCATACTGCCGCTTGCCCTTCGGCAACGGCATTCTTGGCGATCCCGGCAACAACCAGATACCCCTCAGCCGTTTGAATCCGGTGGCTAAGCTTATGTACGACATGACGCCCGACCCGACGCTGCCCAATGTCAATCCGCTGGTCGCGCCCAATTACAACTGGGCTGGCCTCAATTTCTTTTTTGTGCCAAGTATTACCTGGCGCCTGGATCATAAGTTTACCGATAATGACAGGGCTTTCCTGCATTTTACGTGGAGTCACCAGACAGACCAATATCCAGGGGGCTACGCGACGACCCTTGCCGCCGGAGGCATCCCGGCCATGGCGGCCTCCGGGGAGACGGTCGCTCCCGTTGCAAACTTTAGCGCGGGTCTCGGTTATATACACGTTTTTTCGCCGACCTTCTTCTCGGAAACCAACATTAGCCAGGCATGGTTTAGCCAGTATGTAACGGACACCGGCGACCCCGGCCGGAACTATGCGAGGTCCCTGGGGCTGCCGAATAATTTCGGGGAGCCGGGTTTTCCGGCCATCTCGGGTTTTGTGATGCCGCACGCAAGCAATCAATTCGTCTACGGCATCAGTCAAAACATCATCAACGTGGATGAAAACCTCGTCAAGGCGCTCGGAAAGCATCAGTTGCTGTTTGGCGGCCGATATCGTCATGAAGGGCTTGGTTACCAGCCTGACCAAGGGCAGGACCAGAATCAGGCCGATAGCCTGAGCACTGCATTGTACAACCCGGCGACGGGTGCAAACTATGGCGCATACACCAATACAGGGGCGAGTCAGGCCGATGCGTTCCTGGGCTCGTTTTACAACTTCACTTCAGGACCGTTGCCACCGTATACTCACTATTCGACTCAGGAGTACGACGCCTACTTGCAGGACAATTTCCATGTGAGTAAGAGTCTCACCCTCAATCTCGGCCTCCGCTGGGAATCCCACCCGTCGATGTCGGAGGGTGGCTTGGGTGAAAGCTTCGACATGCAGAACGGCGCCATCGTTCTGGAGAACCCAACGTCCTATTACATTTCCAAAGGGCTGACCACGCAGGCGATCATCACGAACATGCAGAATATCGGAGTCAAATTCGAGACTCCCTCGCAGGCGGGCGGCGGAAAACTCCAGAGGAATTACCTATTTAACTTCGACCCAAGAGTGGGCTTTGCCTGGCAACCCTTCGGCGCTGGGCATGGTACAGTGGTGCGCGGCGGGTATGGAAGGTATACCTTTCCCGAGCCTATCCGTAACATCCTCACAGCGAGGAATCTGCCATTCTTTACGAGCTACGGTTACAATAATAATAGCGCCGCGCAGAGCCCGGACGGACTGCCGAACTATGAGCTGCGGAACCCGCAGAATATCTTCCTCGGGCAGAACACCGCTAACATCATCGACAGCTCCAGCATCAATGCGATCCTTCCTGGTGTAGGCGGGACGTTCTTGGACCACGACTTTCCTCCCGAGACGGTGGACGAGACCAACTTCACGATCGAGCAGAAGTTCAAAGATAGCTCGGCATTAAGGATCACTTGGAACTGGACGCACGCCACCAATCTGACCCGCGCGTTCTACCCCAACGTCGGTCTCTCGTCCTTTTTGTGGGAATATACTACAGGAACGCTTCCACCCACTGGGGGAACGTCTGCGATCGGAAGCAATCAGTATGCTGGAACGGCGCTGAACCTATACAACAACACCACATACGGAAATTTCGCATTGCTCCAGAGAACCGGGTGGTCCAACGATCATTCGTTGCAGGTGAACTACCAGCGGCTCTTCCATCATGGCGTCGCCTTCCAGGCGATGTATGTGTGGTCCAGGCCTTTCCGGGTGGGTAGTAACTCCACCCGGGATGGGCTCGGCTATCCAATCGGAACTTACCTCAATCCTGCGAACGCAGCCCCCGGCGCGAGCTTTGCGCCGCTTCCCGGCGAGGGTCCAATGATCCTACCGGCTGCGCCTCCGGCGCTGCCGTCAGGAACGCCGTCCTGGAGCGATTACCATCAGCTCGCGCGCTTCCAGGATTACAGGGTTGATCCCTATTACAGTGGTTTGTTCCACCATGTCACGATTACCTTCCTCGTCGATCTGCCGGTAGGACGTGGGAAATGGCTGTTTGGCAACGCGAATCGGTTCGTCGATAAACTGGTCGGCGGCTGGCAGATTGCAGGTGACGGGCAGGTCGTTTCGCAGAACTTTTCGCCGGCAGCCGGAAATTGGGGGCAAGTCAATCCCCTCGTTGTTTACAAGCACAGCGTGCCTATCACTGACTGTAGCAGCGGCCAGTGCTTCCACAGATATATGTGGTTTAACGGATATATATCGCCCATGTTTCTTCCGCCCGCGAACGGCGGCGTCTGCACTATAAACTGCGTCACAGGTCTGCCCGCCGACTACAAGCCCTATTTGACGCCAATCAACAATAATCCCAATATCGCCTCTAATTTCGGTACCAACAATGTGGCGCTGACGGTGCCGACTCTCAATAATGGACAGCCGATCACGATCAGCTTCTCGCCCGATTCCAATCAGACTTATGCAGGGAACAATCCCTACAGTAAAACTGTGCTCTACGGACCATTCAACTACATCGCCGACCTTTCAGTCTTCAAGGTGATTCCGATCACGGAGAAGAGCAACCTCCGCATCAGCGTGGATGCTTTCAACGCTTTCAACATCATGGGTTACAACAACCCGAACACAACCACTGGTGAACAGAGCGTGTCGGCCGGTGGTGTGGATGGGTCCTCTTATTGGCAACCGCGACTACTGCAATTCTCAATTCGGTACACGTTCTGAGCCCGTCTCAGAAGTAGTTGATAGACAGGCTGAGTTTCGGATCGGTTCCTCGGTGCCAGGCGTCGGCCGAGCGCGTGTCAAGCGCCGCTATCGAAGCCTCTCGGCAAGTCGTGTGAGACGTGGAAAAACATGAGACGAAGAGAATTCATGTTCATTCCGGCGGCCGCCGCGGCCAAGCAGGCGGCGCCGCCGGCCGGCCCCACCTCGTCCGCGGCCCGTCCGCGGCTCTACTTCGGCCCCAGGGGCATTGCCCGGCTGCGGCGTCGCGTCGAGCACGATG
>JBPYDQ010000349.1:0-4888 GCA_051986135.1 Terriglobales bacterium
AGCGCTCCGTGCCATCTTTTGCGTTGAGGCATACAACGTGGGCATCTGGGGTCGTCAAATAAAGCCAATCCCGGAACATGGCGACCCCCCGATTGCCTATATGATCTCCCTCGGAAACCCGTTCGTAGTGCCAGATCTGCCGTCCATAACGCGCATCGACAGCCCAAACATTGTCGGGGGTAGAGAAATACAGAATGCCGTTGACTTCGAGTGGTGTTGACTTTATGGCTGGCCCTCGAGTACGAAAAGCCCAGGCGACTGTGAGTGAGTCTACATTCGACGCATTGATCTGATTAAGAATGCTATAGCGGCGGCCGGAATAGTCGCCGTTATAGGTTGGCCAAACGTCAGTCCTGGGTTTCAGTAAAACTGCGGGATCCAAGCCCTGGGCCGACGCTGATGACGCAGCCAGGTTGCACAGCCAAGTGACCAAGATGAGTGCAAACTTACAGCTATTCGCGAAATAGCGTTTCATTCCTGCTCCCGTGATCCAGCTACTTAAGGCTGTAGATGTATGCAAAGAGATCGTGCATTTCATCTTGTGTGAGCTTTGGCATGAGTTCTCGATGAGCAGCCAATGGGTCGTTCAAAACGAGCGTCACACGGTCGCGCTCGAACGAGCGATACCAGCCATTTCTCCCGCCTACCCGGATCGCGACGACATAGTCATCGTTATGCGCCACCGTTCCTGAGAGACGTTCGCCCGAAGGCAGGGTCACTGTGGCAAGGACAGAACCCTTCTCAGGGTAGAGGATATGTGCTTCCAGTTCGATCGACGAATACTTCCGCGAGATACCCGCCAGATCGCCAGTAGGAGAATGGCACTTGCTGCAGCCCCCGGCACCATTAAAGAACAACTTGCCCCGCTCGGCATTACCCGTGAGAAGCTTCGCGACAGGATATGCAATTGGAACACCCGACGAGTCGACTGCTTCTTTCGCGCGTTCGTGAAGGAAAACGACAATTCCCGCAATGTCTTCGGGCGTCAGAGAAAGGGCTGGCATTCCCTTGTCGGGACGTCCATTTCGGATGACCTCTCCGATGAGGTCGCCCTTCACATCGTGGGCTACCAATGAGGACCTAACGAGATCGGGTCCACGAGCCCCCGTTGCGTCCGCAGCGTGGCAAAAGCCACAATTTCGCTGGAAATTTGCACGGCCGGACGAAAGGTCAGCGTTCGAAGACAGCTGCGTCAATTGTGCAATGGAACGACTTGGTACAGCGAACATCCACAAGAAGACGAGTAGTGACGCCCTAAGAACAACTATCCGCATCCACCAGACCCCCAAAGGCTAAGGAAGCCATTTTATCCCTTCTGATTACATCATTTTTTCCGGATGACTCCTATAACCGAGCGATCCGAAAATCTGATTTGTGTGGCCCCTCTTCAGCAGTCGATTCTATCCGTTGCTTTTGTCAGAAACTCGGGCTTGATTCTTACAGAACCAGCGTCCGGCTTGGCATACCATCCGATTCACTTTTTCAATCCTCATCCTCGAGGCTCTCTCCATGGCACGCACGCTTCCCCTCCACTCCCTCTGTATCGTTTTGACTGCAACCGCATTGACTGCAACCGGCATGAGTCAGAGCGCACCCGGCCACCCCGGTTTGCGCAGGGTACAACAGGCAAATTCAGGAAGTGACAATGGGCTTGACTACACCACCAGTTGGATCGGCAACACCTTTGGCGGCAGCACCACTGGCCCCGACATGGGTATGCGCCACGTTCCGGTGGACGTGCAAGACATTTATGTCACTCCCGATGGACGAGTCTTTACTAACACCGGTTGGGACGAGGGTGGAAGGCCGGTTTCCGTCTTCAAGGATGGCCAGCTGATTAGCCCGCTGAGTGACGCCAACAACAGCCCGAACTGGTCGAACGCCGGGGGAGCGGCCATTGCCGTGGACGGCCAGTATATCTATGCGGCACAGTCCACCGGCGTGGGAGCCAATCCTCCATGCGCCGGGGGCCGGGGAATGGGTGCGGCATCAACATCATCGATGCCACGACCATGATCAATACAAATCTTTCCCTTGGCGACCCTGCCGTGTACGGCACCGGCAACATCTTTGGCATCGCGGTTTCCAGAAGCAAATTGTATGTTTCCGAGTGGGACTACAACCAAGTCGAGGTCTTCGACCTGAAAACCCTGGCTGTGGTGAATACCTTCCCGGTAAAGAATCCGGTGAAGATAGCCGCCGACAGCGCCGGCGGATTTGGGTATCGCAGAGAGATCCCTCGCCCAATCCAGCAACAGCTGCGGGCAACGTCTATGATGCGAACTGGCACCATGGCCTTCCCACCATTGATCACTACGACGCCGACGGAAAGCAACGAGGGCATACAATGTTCGCAGCGCGTTTCATCGTTTTGATGACTGTCTCGCCAAGACTAAACGAATAGGAGATTCTCCAGTGTGTTCGATGAACCGACGAGCTTTTAATACTGTGCTCCCAACGACGATTTTGGGGACTTGCGAGTTGACTCGGATATCGAACCTGTTCGCCGAGTCGGGCGCGGCAAATGACCAAGGCTCAAGAGCACCTTTTGATCTGTCAGTAATGCTCTGGACCGTCTTCACGGACTTACCTTTTACCCAGCGCCTTGAGAAGATTGCGGAAGCAGGATACCGAAATGTCGAACTTGTTGGAGAGTACGACGACTGGACGGAAGATGATTTCAAGCGGGTCGATGCGAAACGCAAAGAACTCGACATTACGTTCGATTGTACTGCGGGGTTAAAAAACGGCGTCGCGAACCCCGATCAGCGTGAAGCGCTGCTGCAGGAATTGCCTCGCACGCTCTCGATCATGGAGCGGCTTAGCTGCCCGAGTCTGATCGTACTTTCGGGCAACCGGGTTCCGGGGATGCTGCGCGAGACCCAGCACCGAAGCTGCATCGATACATTGCGAGCAGCAGGGGAACTGGTGCATGGCAAGTCGATCAATGGCAAGCCTATTCGCCTGTTTCTTGAGACCATTGATCCGGAGGAAAATCCCCAATACTTCTTAACCGAGGTCGCTGAAGCGTTGGAGGTAGTTCAGGCGGTCAATTCCCCGCAAGTCCAATTGCTCTATGACTTCTTCCACGAACAGATCTCGGCAGGCAATCTGATTGCAAAAATAGAGAAAAGCATCTCCCGCCTGGGGTTAGTTCACGTGGCTGATGTTCCGGGACGACATGAACCCGGCACAGGCGAAATCAACTATGCGAACATCTTTGGGAAGCTGGCCGAGTTGAACTACACGGGAATGGTGGCGATGGAGTTTCGACCAAGCGGCGACCCGGTCACACAACTCAGAGCTGCACGCGATCTCGCACTGCGCGCAGGGAGTCGGGCCGCGCGTTCGACGCCGAGCCGGGCTGACTGAAGCATTCGGCGACCTCTCCGGGCGAGCGGTTCGTCGTTTGAAGATATACACTGCGCCCGGATTCAGCACCCCCCCGCCCTCGAATGGGGGCTCGATCCTCACGTCGGGTGCGAGGTCGGTGGAGGACACCAACGAAGGCTCAATAGAGGCTGATGAGAAGGGCTTCGGTACCGAGGGCTTTCCTGATCGAATCGCCCGCCATTACCGCAATTCGGTCTGCGAGAGCCGTAGGAGATAAACCGTTTGTCAAACCTTCATCTGATTCGTTGGAGCTCAAAAGCACGGCGCTTAGACTCGCGGCGCACACGAAGCGTACGCTTAAGAAGCACAACCTCGTTGCCTCGCTCCAGCAGTTGCCGAGTGATCGCCGTGCTGATATTTCCGGTACCGCCGAGAAGTAATACCTTCATCGGCTTGGTTGACCTTCCCGTGGCACGTGGTTCGTTATTGCTCAGGATGGCTTCTGCGCCGGAATTCATTAGTATTTTGAGCGACGCCGAGCCCACAGTCCTGCGGTCGACCCACATGCTCATCCAAGGCATTCGGTGCATTCCCGCATATTTCGGCGAAATATGTGCACCAAGAACATGTCATAACGCTGCGCGATGCCATTCGCGCTATGACTTCACTACCTGCACACCAATTAAACATCTTCGACCGAGACGTAGGGTCTTCACGGAGTCTCCCTATCCCATCAGACGGGCAAGTAGCATGTCTCGCACGAGCCTTGTGTTGCGCTAGACTGCGTCGAGTTAAAGGCTATTGACGCACCGGTTTGTGGCACTGTCAAATGCCCCTGGACGCAATGATATCGTTCATGGGAGTTGCGAATGAGTTCCGAACGGAGCTCAGGAATGCAGGAAGAAAATCTCGCCCCTACTCGCTCAACCGTGGAGCGAAAGGCTGATGACCACCCTGGAAACTCGTTTCGCCGAGACCGAGCCTGGTTTGAGCACTAGCCGCAGACGGCTCATTCGCGATATTCTTGATCACCCCGAAGACAACTATTTTCTTTCGTCTCGCGCACTTGCCAAGAGATATGATCTCGACCCAACAACTATTGTGCGCACCGTGCAGGCGCTCGATTACAGTCGCTACGGTGAATTCGCCGCGCAGCTGCAGAACTGGTATCGCTGTCCCTTGTGATTTTGAGTGAAGCAGTGAAGCTAATGAATTATCGCTGAAGGGAAAGAAGCCTCCAACGCCGACGACAATATTGCGTCACGAAACGACGCCAAGGTCCGACACGGGAACTTTTCGCCGCCTGCGGCGGGCTCTATTCTGTTTTTGAGGATCGCTGATGGTCACAATATCAAGTTCCGAAGGGCGCAACTGCCGGTTGGCGGAGCAAGAGACCGACCGCACTGTCGACAAATGCGTCTTTCGTTTCATTGCGATTTATGCCCTTCGTGGAACGTGGTAGGATGCTGGTCCGACACCCTCGACTATGAAGAAATCCATCGGCGACAATATGATCCCCAAGGGATGGAGCTTCGAGCAGGGGCTCGACTTGGTG
>JBPYDQ010000350.1:0-4602 GCA_051986135.1 Terriglobales bacterium
TTGACGGGAGCAAGGCGAGACGTCGGCTGCCGAATGATGTGACCGCCTTGGTGTTGCTGCGGACTCGCTCGAAAAAGGCACACGCCTGACAGTAGAACGTTTTCGACTGACGCAAGCAAGCTGCGGAGACCTTGACGCCCGCACGACGCGGCTCCGAGTCCCGTGCTTTAACCCCCGAGGTACGCCTTCCTGCTCGAAAATCTGATCTGCTCCATCCCTGCTTTAGCGTGCCTTCCTTCTCTTGTTCGCTACTCCCGGCCTTGCGGCTGGAGCTCGAGTCTCGGCCGGAACTAACTCGTCCGCAGTTACGAAAACGGGTTCGATATCAGTTGGAATCGAGTCCAATCTAGCCAATGCTCGTTTTATAGAAGGTCGTATGACGCCTAGCTCATTCAGCATCTTCTTCGCCCCAAGATAATTTCCCTCAGCTTCCAACATGAGAAGATCATGATCCAGCTCGCGAACCGCATCTCTGATCTTGCCCATGTCCACGCTGTAAGTGCCGTCATCGTGAGCTACAAAGGCGCCCCTGTCGGTCAAGTAATTGAACTGCATCGCCATGCCCTTGCCGTGGGCGTCCTTCAAACCGAAGCGCAGGCTGCGGAACGCCGAGGCCAGATACGTGATGTACAACTGTCGTTGCGCGGCATCGTCAGAGGGTAGCACTTTTGCCAAGTCCATTTGCTTGCTGTGATCCATCATGTATTGCAGAGCAAACAATCCGGTGACATCGGCTTTAGCCTCTTCCACCGCACCATAGAGCTCTTTTAGTTCTTCGCGTGGCGTAGTGGCGCGGCCATCGAGGGTGATCTGTTGCGGCCCTAAACCATGCATCAGCTCGTGGGCGACGATGTGAGTGAAGAATGAATCGAAGTTCACATCAATGGCATTGGATCGAGTCAGCATTTTCCTGGCAATGGGGAGCAGAACGCTGCGGAATTTCGCCTCCTGCACGTTCTTCATCATGACCCGTTTGCTACCTTTTTGCTGCACCACGCGCTCATCGTTGGGAAGGTTATACGCAGCAGTTTGAATTCCATGAGCGCCGTCGCCCGCGCTGATAATTTCGTCAACTACCCGGATCGGAGCCGCGCCGCCCAGCTTCCTGTTACGGTACCGGGGATCGATGGGCAGGTTGTCTTCGATCTCCTGAAGATGCTTGGTGTAGGCGGAGAGCTTTGCGCTCTCCTGCTTGTCGCGCAGGTTCACGTACACTTCAAAAGCCGCCTTGTAGCCGAATAGCTCGTCATTGTAGGTTTCGTAGGGACCGATGGTTACATCGAGCGGCGCGTCGAGATCCATCCACGCCATATCGCTCTCGTAATAATCGTTGGAGAGGAACGCATCGGCGCGGGTGGTGAGGAATTTCTTGAGTGAGGGGTTGTCGGTGAACCCAGCCGCCTCGCGAACCAGGCCTGCTGCCCGCCTCAATCCATCCTTATATTCTTCACTGTAGGGAACGGCCACCAGGCTGCGGTGCACCCCTTTCTTGCCGTCTTCGGTTGGAGTCCAGCGGATGACGGAAAAAAAACTTTTCGCCTTCTGCTGCTCTTCCTCCGGCAGCGAGGAAAACCAGGTCTCCAGCTGTGCCTTGGTGACGTCTTCGGGATAGAAATTGGCGCCCGGCGGCTTGATTGTCGGCACGCTCGGCAGAAATGCCTTGTGATCGTCGATCTCTGACCACGGACCCTTATTGATCCAGAAATAGTGAAGGCGGGTACGGCCCAAACGGCTAGGATCCCTCTCGAGCCGCTGGTACAAAGCTATATTCCCGGTCCACATCTGCTGTAGAAAAATCTCATTGAAGATTCGGGCAGCTTCGACAAGCTTGGTCAAGGCCAGAAGGTCGCCGGCCGTTAGTCCAGAGATGTCTACGCGCAGGGGGGTAGGGGCAAATCGACTGGCCATATGCTCGAGCTGACCGTCTTCGGGAAAACTACGGGGCTGCCCGGCCATGTCGCCGACGCCAACTGTTGCAATTACCAGTAGGAATAGAACAATCCTCATGGGTACTTCCTCGCGGCCCTAAAAAACTGATAATCATAGCAGCCCAGCTATGGCTCAAGTCGGGTTCCGGGATGTACAATTTACAGAGATCAGCACAGGAATTCTCAATCTGGTAGTGTCTCTATGTTGTCGGTTTCCATAAAAAAACGTCTTTTGTGGTTGCTCTTCTTCAGTGTTGCCATCCTCCCCGCGAGTGGCTCCAATTCCGATTCGGTCGTCGAAGAAATTATTGCCAGGGTGAACAACCAGATTGTTACCCGCTCGGAATACCTTCGGGAAAAAGACCAGCTCAAACAGGAGATTCAGCAGCAGGATCCAGCCAGTGCCGACAAGGTCTATCTCGAGCGTGAACGCGATATCCTCCGCGGCCTGATCGATCAGCAGCTCTTGCTGGAGAAGGCCAAGGATCTTGGGATTTCCGCCGATACCGACCTGGTAAAGCGTCTCGATGAGATCCGCAAACAGATGAACCTCTCCTCGATGGACGATCTGGAGAAAGCGGCGCAGGCGCAGGGCGTCTCTTTTGAAGATTTCAAGCAGAACCTTCGCAATCAGATCATTACGCAAAAAGTGATCAGCGACCAAGTCGGATCGAAGATCCAAGTCTCCAAGGACGAGGAGCAGGAGTACTACAACAATCACAAGCAGGAAATGACAGAGCAGGAGCAGATCCGACTGAGCGAGATTCTGGTTTCCACGCAGAAACCTGCCGCCGCCAATGAAAAGACGGGTGGTGGCGACAAACCAGCCGCGACCGAGGAAGACGCGCAGCAACTCGCCGCCGCCGAAGCCAAAGCCAAGAATTTGCTTGAGCAGATTCACAAGGGCGCAAAATTCGAGGATGTCGCCAAGAAGAGTTCCGATGGGCCGACAGCATCCCAGGGCGGCGACCTGGGCTACTTCAAACGCGGAGCTTTAGCCAAAGAACTCGAGGACAAGACATTTGTGATGAAACCGGGTGACGTGTCGGACGTAATTCGCACCCGCCAGGGTTACGTGCTGCTGAAGGTTACCGAGCATGCCGAAGCCGGCATCCCACCTTTGAAGGACATCGAACCAAAGGTGCAAGAAGCCATCTACATGGAGAAGCTCAATCCTGCCCTGCGCGAATATCTGACCAAACTTCGCGAAGAGGCGTTCATCGTCGTTAAGCCCGGATATATGGACACCGGGGCAAGCGCCAACCAGACCAACCCCATCGAAACCTCGGTAAAAGAGGCTTCCGCAAGAAATCTGAAGGGCAAAAAGAAGAAGAAGTTGGGCGTTTTTTAGGTTAAGCTGAGCCTTCCAGGGCTGCGAGACGTTCCAGAAGACATCTCTACAGCCAGGATTCTTCTGCCTATGAAGGATTTCTATGTCTCCGACGCGTCGCGCCATGAGAACAAGGTCATCATTTCCAGTTTTGTAGTCGCCATTAAGCAGGTAAAGCCCAAGAAAAGTGGCGAACCCTATCTGGCCTTGACCCTGGCCGACCGGAGCGGCCATATCGAAGCCAAAATGTGGGACAACGTCGCTGATTCGATCGATGCCTTCGAGCAGGACCAGTTCGTCAAAGTCAAAGGACTGGTCAATAGATTCAGTCGGCGTTTCCAGCTCACCATATATAAGCTTCGCCGGCTCGAGGAATCGGAAGTTGATTTTGCGGACTACCTGCCAACGACAACGAAAGATATCGACGAGTTATGGTTCGTTCTCTCGGAATTCGTCCAGGGTTTCGCGGACCCGCATTTGAAGGCATTAGTCCGGGCGTTTATGGATGATCCGGAAATTGCGGCTGCCTACCGTTGTGCACCGGCTGCCAAGACCCTGCATCATGCTTATATCGGTGGACTGCTCGATCACGTGGTATCGCTATTCCGCTCCTCGGATTTAATCTGCCGCAACTACCCGCAAATCAATCGAGATCTGCTCTTAACGGGCGCGTTCCTTCACGACATTGGAAAAATCCACGAGCTTACTTATAATCGCGCGTTCTCCTACACCACGCGCGGCCAGTTGCTGGGGCACATGGTTATCGAGCTGGAAATGTTGCAGGCCAAGTTGCAACTTCTACCGGACTTTCCGCAAGAATTAAAGACTCTGGTGGAACATCTCATCATCAGCCATCACGGAGAGTACGAATTTGGATCTCCCAAGCTTCCTATGTTTCCCGAGGCGCTTATGCTGCATTACCTGGATGATTTGGACTCGAAAATGGAGAGCATGCGCGCCCATTTCGAAAGGGAAGCAGCGCAGGACGGTCCCTGGACTAGCTATAACCCTTCCCTGGGCCGCCCGTTATTGAACAGTGCCAAGTTCCTCTCGCAAGCCGGCGAGCGCTTGGACCAGGCCTCGACTGCTGCGGCGGCTGCCAGTGCTCTGCCAACTCCGCCCGTGCGCGAGAGCGAGCCCGAGGACCGCGGACCGGGATTACTGACGATTCCCTCCGATGGCAGTACCAAGCATGGATCCGCAGACAAGTAGCTTAGAACCGCAACCCATCGCGAACTTACTCCAAGTAGATTCGAGGCCTGCTGGCCTTTTGGTACTCTCCCCGACCGGACCTATTGCGGTACACTGTCGAGCGAAGCTGATTTCAGCGGACAAAGTTTTAGA
>JBPYDQ010000351.1:0-9169 GCA_051986135.1 Terriglobales bacterium
TGTGGTCGGCACCGTAGGCGGGCAGCCCGCCGTCAATGCTTGTCGCGCGGGCTGCCCCATTGCCTCCTGCATGTGGGTTCGAGAGGGATGGGAGGCAATATTGCCGTATCTTCCCACCACAAACGAAACCCGTGAACTGTCCGATATGACAGTCTGGCAGCCCGATGCTTGGCGAGAGACGGAATATTCGCGTACCGATCTCGACGGGTGTCTTGAAACCTGCACTCGAGCCTTTGATCAATCTCAGCCTGTTACGATGGAATACCGTCTCAGGCGTCATAAGGAAGAGTACGGCTCGATCGGCAATACTGGCACGCTCCGATCTAGTGCAGACAGCTCTGCTGCAGGCTACATCGGTTGTGCAGCGATGTCAGGGGCGCGCGCCGACATTCCTGATCCCTTCCCTTCTCAGGGGCACTGAGATCAGGGTAGTGCTTGCCGTCCAAGACGCCGCTCGCAAGGTGGCTATGGAGAGGGCTTGCGCCGGCGCTGGAAACGCGGATGCTCTGCAGGGAAAGCTGCCCCGGCGAGCCAGCGATGTTCGTCGGGGCGAACCCACTGCAGGTCAAGTCCAGTCGTGGCAGGCTAAGCAGAGCGTTTTGATGATTCTTCGCAGCAGAATCCGTGACGGTGGCCTCGGCAACGGCTTACCGCGCAACAACCCAGCCTCCGGTCGCGGACACTAACCCCAGATCCCGCGCAATACACACAGCACTCCGAGCCGGTCCGCTAGACCCTCGGCAGTCGCCGTTGTATGCTCGTGATTTCATTGAGCAGAGCGTGCTGGATGGCACCTGACTGACGTTTACCGTTGGCTACACGACTCACATATGAAGAATCGACACTCAAACGTTTTGCGACGCGCGCGTAAACGCCTATGTGCAGTTTATGCCAGCGAAGAAGAGCGTGGGTTTTCACCCCATTACCGTTTAGTCTCTTGAATGACTTGTTGTTCTTCATTTCTTCCCTCCTTATCTTGACCTCGATCAGCGATGCACTAATGTTTATTTAAACTTAGTTAAGCTATTATTGTGCTCTGCATGTTATTGAGACATAGTGGTGTGTCTAACATCACATCTGATCTCGCAATCATTAGTCAACCATGCATCTCGAACCCGACTACCCGTTCCACCGCCATCGTGCTGCCTTGGCCAACTTTCATTTCGTCACGCCGGCAACAAGGGTCTTGTTTTGGAACTGATCGTTAAGCACCGGTACCTCGATAATGCTGTGACGTATGGCGTAGAGAGTAAGCTCCGTGGCATTGTGCAGTCGCAACTTTCGCAAGACCCGGCCACGATGAGTCTCGGCAGTTTTCACGGCCAAGCCGAGACACATGGCTACCTCCTTAGTTGATTTTCCTTCCGCTATAAGCTGCAGGGTCTCCCGTTCCCTCAGCGTCAGCATCGGTTCCGGTGAATTCTTCTGCTCGACCGGTCCTTGATCGATAAGAAGATATTCTTTAAGGATCATGTCGCCGACCTGGGCAGTAAAGAATGTCCGGTTGCGACGAATTTCGTTAACCGCGTCGAGCAGATTGTTCAAAGGATCCGTCTTGTATACCAGCCCACGAATACCCGACTCCAGAGCAGCCCGAATCGTCTCGTCCGGTTCGGGAACCGTCAATATCAAGATTCGGTGCCCGGGAGCATTTTTTAGAATTCTCCGAGCAGCGACAATACCATTCGTGACTGGCATTCCGATGTCCATAATGCTGATGTCGGGATGGTATTGCCCGGCCTTTTCAATGGCATCATGCCCATCAGTAGCTTCACAGCACACGCACAGATCCTGGCATTGCTCAAGGAAAGCTCGCACACCTACACGAACCAACTCATGGTCATCAGCAATCATGATCCGGCACTTCATTACTAATCCTCCAGAAATCACATCCGCGATGGTTTTTTCCCAGCGGTGCGTAATTCTCAACCGGATACCTTCGCCGGTAAAGCCGCAGAATTCCCTGCCACACGCATCGCAAAATTACCAATCGACCCTACCCTTCATCACGGCTGCAAAACGCACACACTTCAGACTGCTCCTTGGTTGAAGGTTTCAATTTCCAGACGATTGCCGGACGATCGAATTTCGAATCTGCGGCGGATGCTCAACGTCTTTGTCGCTGTTTTTGGGGAAGTTAATTATTGTCAATTCGCTTTTCCCTGCGGACGGGGTTCCTCTTCCCGAGTCAGCAAAACGTCGGACGTGAATTGAGCCGAGTCCGAGGGTGCGGTTCCACGACCTTTGTGCAATGTCGTGAAGCATACGGGCTCGCATAGTAGTCCGTACTATCACCTCTGACATGCGATGTGTACTGTAAGAACTACTAGTTGCGGAAGGCTCGACGTACAAGCAAGGTGGCCTAACCGACTTCGCCGGGAACGCGTGACACCCTAACGCTGGTCAGTGCCCAAAGCTCAGCGCTTGCCGAAGTTGTAGGCGACCCCTATGGGTAGTCTCCACCGCGATTGACCCGTATTGGCAAAGTGTGTACGGAAGAAGTCAAGCTCGCCACGGGCACTCCAATGGTCACTAAGCCTATAGTCGAGTCCTCCCCCAATTATCCAGCTGAAAGAACTACCCGACACCGACGTGGATCCTACGTTGACTTGCTGGACTCTCTGTCTCAGACCGGCACCGCCAATTTGAAGTTCTGCTAAAGGCGTAAATTTCGGGTGATTATGTAACGGGAAATAGATTCGAGGGCCAATCAAGCCGTTTTGAAGGTAGCTGTGAGAAGATACCTGTCCCCCGACGGTCGTCGAGAACAAACCGAGCGTAGAGGTGTTCCAGAGATTTTCGTACTGGGCCAATATTTGGATCCGATGGGTGAACCACCATCCGACTCCGACATTGGCCCCGTTGAGTCCAAAGTCACCCGAACTGTGGACGAAGCCGCCACTTATCTCAAGGTGGTCTTGGGCCACAAGGCGGGTGGGATACATACACAGGACCGCTAGTGAAAGCACGGCTACTATCAAGGTGCGGAACGCAGGAATTTTGGCATACCGCGAAGTCTGGATATTAAAGAACATTGCTCGACCTCCATCTTTCGTCGATGGGTGTTGTCCTTCAGTGCGCTTGGTCCCGCGATCAGATGGCACTCCCTCTCGGGGTAAGGCGGCACCGTCCGCATGAACTGCATGTCGAATCAGTATGCCCATGATCGTCTCCTGTAAATTATGATCTTCAAAAGCACCTTACGGTTCGCGAGGCGCGGAATTCGAAAACGGTCCGTGACCGCGTAAAATCTAGGCTCTCACCGAGCAAGCTAACAGGTCGATCGCCCCCCGGCGAAGTAGCAGAGATTCCTGTTTTATGGCTAGGAGAATTACAGTCTTGCTCGCCAGTATGGAGCCGCGGGAGGTTGGCGTATCCGCTCGGGCTGCGTTTTTTGCTTACCCGGGAGTTCGACGCCCGCGATACTTCCCCGGGCCCCGTAAGAACTGCCAGTTCCCAGCATGTTGCGGAGGTGCTGTACTACACACGCAGCCGTCCAAGTTCCGGAATCCATTCCTGTCCGAAGGGGCGGGAGTTGTTGGTTGGTATCTGCTTGAGATTGAGGCATTCTAGCCCGCGGATGCTTCTTACGTCATCGGGAGCGACACATATGAACAAGCACAAAGTCGTGACCAGAACTCTGGAGACTGGCGATCCTCACAGCATCCAAGTCGCCCTACTGGTTGCCGCCAGGGAAGAAGAACGCAAGAAGATTGCCCGTGAACTCCACGACAGCGTGGGACAGGAAATGGCCGCTCTGGCGCTGGAGATAAACAGCGTGCTTGACAGCTGCAGAAAACTTGGCGTGAGAAAGGAACTCCGCGAAGTATGCGAAACCCTGCATCACTCCTACACCCGGATCAGTTATCTGACAACCTGTGTAGGTAGAATCTCCCATCAGTTGCACCCAACCATATTGGAGCAAGTCGGCCTGGCTGCTGCCCTCAAGGGTCTCTGTGCCGAAACCCGTGCCCTGACTGGAATCGAGGTGCACTGCGGCTGCACGGATCTCCCTGAGAGAATTCTCTCCGATGCATCGCTGTGTTTCTATCGCATCGCTCAGGAAGCACTTCATAACATCGGCAAGCATGCCAAGGCATCATCCATTGCCTTGATCCTGTTCGGAAGCCCAGATGCGATAACGCTACAAATTAGGGATAACGGGGTTGGTTTCGAGCCAAGCAAGCCAGAGACTCACACCGGGGTTGGACTTAGAAGCATGCAAGAGAGGGCCAGCTCTCTGGGGGGGGAATTTTCCTTGAAAACAGAACCGGGTAAGGGAACCGAGATCACTGTTCGAATACCCACAGGAGGCTGACAATGCGAGCAAGGATACTTTTAGCCGACGATCATCGCCTGTTTATCGAGGGTCTGGCAAAATTGTTGACTCCCAATTGTGAAGTCATACGCATGGTTACTAACGGACGCGAGTTGGTCGCGACGGCTACGGAACTAATCCCGGACGTAATCATTTCAGATCTTTCCATGCCATTGCTGAACGGTATGGAGGCGCTTCGGATGCTAAGGAGAAGCGGAATTCGCAGCAAATTCGTAGTCGTTACCGTGCACGCCGATGTCAGCGTGGCGGCGGAGGCGTTTCGTTCCGGTGCCTCTGCCTACGTCCTCAAGCAGGCCTCCGGCGAGGAGATACATGCGGCCATCGCTGCTGCCTTACGGGGGCGGACTTATCTTAGTTCAGCCTTCCCAGTGGATCTGGTTACGCTATTAGCTGAGGCGGTTCGGCGTCCATACAACGGTGAGCCCAAACTGACTCGCCGGCAACGCGAGGTGCTCCAACTCGTGGCGGAGGGCAAGACGATGAAAGAAGCAGCTAGCCTGCTTAATCTTTCAACCCGTACGGTTGAATCTTACAAGTACGAGATCATGAATACTCTGGCAGTGCACACCAATGCCGAACTTGTTCAATACGCAATCCGGATGGGGGTGATTACAGTCGCGCCCATGCATTTCGCGCCGCCCAGACCTTATAGCCCTGAACAGAATTCGCAGAGCTAGAAGGGTCTCCCGGTCCTGTCCTGGTAGGTAAACGCAACCGAAAATACCGGTGCTGCTCACATGCGGCCGCATTCACAGGCCAGCCAAGTTGCCTCTCCGCGCGATTTCTCGATTAGCTCCCCATATTATTCGGGTCGGAAGGTGTCGGCGCGGGAGCCGGTATCGTATTTGTGCAAATCGGACGATGCGAGGATACTACATGGTGCCGGTCAGGAGACAGCAAACGTAACCATGCTCGCGAATCTAACCAGCAGCTACAGCAAAATCAGGCACATGGTGTTCTTTCCGGTCGATAAGCAGAGCATGATCCACTTGGCCGCTGCCAGTTCCGG
Organism: Terriglobales bacterium; assembly: GCA_051986135.1. GTDB lineage: Bacteria > Acidobacteriota > Terriglobia > Terriglobales > Acidobacteriaceae > Gp1-AA122. Next base: position 5,349 of record JBPYDQ010000351.1, read on the forward strand.
CGTCCTTTCCACACTTACTGGGCGGACTTCCACATTAATATTAATGGACTTCGTAAGACTGTCCGAGCAGCTCCGATTTAGCTCAAGGCTCTGTGAGCACATTTAGCTAGCAGCACGCTTTCATCGTGGAGTCGGACATGAAACACTTGAAGGCGCTAATCATACTTACTTTCAGAGGTTTTGAAAGGAAGCACTTGTCACTCGTAGCGGCGGGACTGGCTTACTATTTTCTGATGTCCTTGTCACCAGGGCTGCTGCTATTGGTTGGAGTGGTCTCGCACCTTCCTCTGCAGGACGCAACCCGAAGAGCAACCTCATTCATGGCCCATGTAATGCCGCCACAAGGCCTGTCCCTCATCGAGCCAATGTTGGCCACCATCAGCTCGCAGCGCACCGGCCTACTCTCACTTGGAATAGTTGTCAGCCTATGGCTCGCTTCGATTGGTGCCAAAGGAATTATCGCCGGCTTGGATATTGTTTACGAGGTGCGCACTCCACGTCCTTTGTGGATCAACAGGATCTTTGCCTTTGGTCTGACTTTCGCGATCGGGCTGCTGTTGTTGCTGGGAGTCGTCTTAACGGTAGCCGGGCCGGTCGTGGAGGCCCTTCTGTCCGTGGCGGTTCCCGTTCAATCGCTATGGATCACAGCCTGGCCGTATATCCACTGGGTAGTGGCGGCGCTATTCACTTTCGCAGCCATCGAAGTGTTTTATCTCCTGGCACCTAATGTGCCCACTTTCCGTCGCTTGACCGTCCCGGGTGCCGTCATTGCAGCTGCGGCTTGGCTTGCTTTGTCACGAGGCCTGGCAGTTTTCTTTAATCAGTTGGGAGCTTCGAAGATAGGAACCTACGGGACATTGGCGGCACCCATCGCGCTCGTAATATGGTTGTATTGGGGCGCCTCCGCTATATTGATCGGTGCTCAGATCAATGTAAGCCTTCAGCTCTACTGGAATCGTAGAGCGCTCGATTCAGAGGGCGAGTTGCAGCAGTGGAATAATGCCTGACGGCTGCGGTCTTTGCCATATTCGACCTTTTGACTTAGCTTTTGCCCAACAACAAGAAAAACATCCTCCAGAACCTAATTATGGGAGCTTCGGTAGCCTTCCTTTGTTCCATGTCTAACATTACTTACCCAGTTCATGGCGGCTCTGATAACCAGTTAGCAAGTTGTTGGCAAGAAAGGCATGGGCGTCGACACTGATTCGAGAACCCCGTACTTATCCCGCGTTGGGTTCCAAGGTTTTCCCGAGTTGAAGCAGGTTGAGCCTGGGCCGATACTGTGCTTTTCTGGGTTCGAACGGGATTCTACAGGAGGAAGTGCTGAAGTGTGGCTTATCTCATGCCTGTGCAGGCAGGTGGCGTTCGGTTTCAGAGCTCTGCGTTCCGCTGTTTATTTTACCGCTACGGCAGTGCCCAGATCGTGGAAACACATCTCAGTCAGCGAGGCCCCCGGTCAGGCGTCGGATGCTAGGAGGTTCCCGTGTGCCGGTGGCTGCTTTTTTTGGGGCTGGTTTTGATGGTCGAGCTTTCCGACACACGTAGTCTTGAATGCGGATCTTGTATATCTGAACAATGGCGATCGCATCAGCGGTGTCATCGAGTGGTTTGATCGTGGACTTCGGGAGATTTCGGCCGGCCGGGCAGGAACAATCGAGTGCCATTGCGACTATTATCAACACGCTACGGATCGAACTTTCTTCCGACCAGCGTTTCCGTGAAACTGTCGACTGCCGCTCGGCCGGTCATCTGCGCGTACAGACCGAGTCCGGGCCACTTGCTGCAATGAAAGAATATGGTCTGCATGTATCCCATGGAAAAGGATTTCTGGGCATTGGACCAGCGACGAGAGGGAACACAGATTCAGCCTAACCTCTCCTCCCGGTGTCCCCACAAACTACGCGTTCGATGGTGAGCCGCAGCATCGCCGGGAGAACTGGGATGACAGATATTTGCCTGAATTCGTTGCTCGATAGAGACAATGGAAAGAACATCCCGCTGCGCAACTTTTTGAACATCGACGCGCGTCGCTTGCTGGCACGGAGCTAATTCGCCATGGACTATTTCAGGCTCGGGGCGACAAATTCTTAAGCCTGAATCGCAGAATCGTAGCCGATGGAGCCATAGGGAAAAACGCCATTCAATCCGCACCGACGACCCTGGCGCTGTTTTGCGGCTTGAACTATGACGGTGAGAAATACGTCAAGCCCAACCCGGCTAACCATTCGGCGGAAGCTCGGAGTGGCGTCAAGTTGCTGGTCGGCGCACGAGAGTTGAAAAGGTGTACTTCATAGTCCAATGTGACAATTGTGCAACCGCACTTAAGGTTGACCGTGCCGAAGGTACTTCCATCCCAGAGCACCGATAGGAGGAACTCTCATCCCTACTGTACCCTTCTTATCCTATGGCTGATCACTGCGGTCGCATCCGGCCAATCGATCACCAACCAGGGAGGCAATCTACCTAATAAGAGCACTTCCGAAATTGAAACGCACCCTGAGGAAGTTCGAGATCCCTTGGGAAGAAGCACTCCCCACGGATCCGTGTTCGGCTTTTTGCAGGCCGCGCAGAGTGGCAAGTACCAAGAAGCCGCTAAATATTTCCAGCTCTCAAACAGCGAACGAGCCATCCACGGCGAACGGCTTGCCGAGCAACTTCACGAACTTATGAGTAGTGCTTTTGTCGGACGTGTTGGTGCGATCAGTGATCATCCTGAGGGTTCAGTACAGGAGGGAGTTCCGCGAGATCACGAACGGGTCGGCGTGTTGCGGTTCGATGACAGCGAAACCGACGTCGATCTGGTGCGCGTCTCCGCCCCCTCAGGAGGCGAGATTTGGCTCTTCTCCTCCGAACTTCTGGCCAAAGTTCCGGACTTGTCGGACCGCATTGAAATCGGCGAAGTGGAATCTAAGCTCCCTAATTTTCTGGAAACCAGGCAGGTGCTCAGCACCCCCTTATGGCGCTTGATCGCATTCGTGCTACTGATCCCGATATCTCTCGGAGTGTCATGGGGAATCGTGTATCTATTGCGCGGCGGCCAGCGCATGTGGCTGCGTTGGCGGCACCACGCCTTCCTGGAAGATGTCCATGATTCATTAGCTGCGCCGGCAACCATCATTTTGACCGTGGTCCTTCATCTGGTCGGTGTCCATTTCCTGCGCATACCACTCCTGATTCGGGTCTATTACCAGCGTGTCGCGGGCATCGTTCTGGTTGCTGGCACAACCTGGCTGGTTCTCCGGTTAATTAGCCGTTGGGGTGAGCGAGCGCGCATCAAAACCCTCGCGACTTCCGGCTACCGCAGCGGTTCGATCCTTCTGCTCGGACAACGGATCCTGAAAGTTTTGGTGGGAATTGTGGCCCTGTTGATCATGATCAGAATTCTTGGTTTTGACATGACGGCAGCGCTAGCTGGACTAGGCATTGGTAGTGTCGCGATCGCCTTTGCCGCGCAGAAGACGCTGGAAAACCTGCTGGGAGGCATATCGATCATCGGCGATCAAGTCATCCGCGTAGGAGAGATTTGTCGCATCGGGGGCCAGATTGGAACAATTGAGGACATCAGCCTCCGATCAACTCGTATCCGCACCCTGGACCGCACCGAGCTTTCTGTTCCCAACGGACAATTGGCAAACATGAATGTCGAAAACCTGAGCCGTCGAGACGCGAGCTTGTTTCAAGCAAACATTGGATTGCGTTACGAAACCTCACTCGATCAGCTGCGCTCGCTTCTCAAGCAGATCCCGTCTTTACTCCGCCATCATCCCAAAGTGGATTCGAACTTCATCCGGGTTCGATTTGTCGGATTCGGCGAGAGCAGC
>JBPYDQ010000352.1:0-3074 GCA_051986135.1 Terriglobales bacterium
TTTCATGATCCGTTGTGAGCCTCGGATCATGAGCAACTTAGCTAGAGGCTTAGCTAGATGCTTTCAGTCCTGGGGTATCTATGTTGAAGGTGTAGCGGAGCGCCTCTATCTGTCCCCAGGAATCGAGTCCATAAGCCTTCGCGATTTTTTCGGCGCTTGGCGGACAGTTCTGTGCCCAAGAGGCAGAAGCGAGGAGCACCACCCCGAAAGCCAGAAGACGGACTTTTGTAACACGGCTGGAATCTGTCATGGAAAGTTCCTCCTCGCTGATTCAGACGCTGTCGTAGATGGCAGAGAAACTTCGGGAACAACGCAGCTCGTCTCGGAGAAGCTCCCCCATAGTGATGAAACCTTTGGCCAAGATCACGCCAAGGAGCCAGATGGAACAGGAACATGAGGACTCAGGTTCGCACAAATTTCAGGAGCTGAACAGTGGTTTGTGAGTTCGAATTAACAAAGCCCGGCGGTTTTGCACCAGAGCTTCATTTTGCAACTGCACGAAGTTTTTGCGGATCACAGCTGCCTAGATTTACAGCAAATACAATCCCCGTTCCGCAATCGGGCAAGCGATCGATTGCAAGAAGGTTTCCGCCCACAACCTTGGCGCGTTCAAATCGCATTCAAAGCACACTGGCTTGATCCTGTTGGTACAATTCGCTGCAAGGACTCGACTCGGCAGTAAGGGCTCAGTGGTTAGCATATTGCGACCCCTCCACCCGTCGATGAAGGAAGGCCGGAATGGACGTTTATCCCAATTGGGAACGCGGAGGGAAACTACCGACCAACAGCCAACCTGAGCTGGAGTCTCTGCTCGGTGCAGCTTTTCGTTTCTCCTCATTCCGCCCCAACCAGGAGGCGGTCTGCCGGGCCGCCATCCAAGGCCGAGACGTACTGCTGGTGATGCCCACCGGTTCTGGAAAATCTCTCTGCTACCAACTGCCCGGCGTGGCGCGAGGTGGAACAACGCTCGTGATCAGTCCCTTGATTGCCCTGATGGATGATCAGGTAGCCAAGCTAACAGAGCGCGGCTTTGCGGTTGCGCCGATTCACTCTGGTCGCGACCGCGCCGCCTCCCGTCAGGCCTGTATGGATTATCTCAGTGGCAAATTGCAGTTTCTGTTCATCGCCCCCGAGCGGTTGCGCGTGCCGGGATTTCCGGAGATGCTCGCCAAACGAAAACCGACGCTTATCGCAATTGACGAAGCCCATTGCATATCGCAATGGGGACACGATTTTCGCCCTGACTATCGCATGCTTGGTCAATACCTACCTCGATTGCGCCCCGCGCCAGTCATTGCCCTGACGGCGACTGCAACCCCGATCGTGCAGGACGATATCTGCCAGCAACTGGGGTTGATTCGGCCGGCGTCCTTCGTCCACGGATTTCGGCGCACCAATATCGCTGTGGAGGTAGTTGAGGTTGCTCCCTCACAGCGAGCCGCGCTGGCCCGAGAGCTGGTGTCCGTTGCGCACCGAAGGCCTGCGATCGTGTACACGCCCACCCGAAAACAGGCGGAGTCATTGGCCGCCGAGATCTCAAGTACGTTTCCAGCGGCAGCCTACCACGCGGGGCTGAACGCTGAGCATCGCAAGAGAGTGCAAGAGGCGTTTCTCGCAGGCAAGATTGAGGTCATGACCGCGACCATCGCGTTTGGCATGGGAATTGACAAATCGGACATCCGGATGGTGATTCACACCGCCTTGCCCGGAAGTGTTGAGGCCTATTACCAGGAGATGGGGCGCGCCGGACGGGACGGGGAGCCTAGCCGTGCGATCTTGATGCACTCCTATGCCGACCGACATACCCATGATTTCTTTCTGGCCCAAGATTATCCAAAGGTGGAAATACTGGAAGAAATCTTTGTCCGCCTCGGTCCCCAAGCGCAAGCAAAATCAGAGCTGCAGCAACGGTTGCAACTGGATCCGGATTTATTCGAGAAAGCCCTCGAGAAGCTGTGGATCCACGGCGGAGCAGTTCTCGAGTTTGGCGAGGCGGTCCGTCGCGGACAGCCGCAGTGGCGTGAGCCCTATGTCGCACAGGCTGAACGAAAGCGGGCACAGATCGAGCAAGTGCTTCGTTATGCCGAGAGCAATCGATGCCGGATGTCCAGCCTGGTGCGTCATTTCGGCGACCTAGGCGATGCGGAGCAAGCGTGTGGCATCTGTGACTTTTGCGCTCCTGCCCGATGTCTGGCTCAGCGCTTCCGGACCGCGACCGAGACCGAGCGCCAAACCGTGTTCGGTGCTGTAGCGATGTTGCGTTCTGGTAACGGGACCTCAACCGGCAGGCTGCACAAAGAATTGCATCCACACGGAGATATGGATCGTCACGCGTTCGAAGAAGTGCTGGGAGCAATGGCTCGGGCGGGCCTGGTGCAACTCTCGGAGGCCACTTTCGAAAAAGATGGCAAACGGATTCCCTATTGCAGAATAGTCCTGACAAGAGCTGGATACGCGGTGGATAAATCGACGCCGATTGAATTGATCATGAAGAGGACGTTGTCGGTTTCAACTCGGCGGCCAGTCCGCAGAAAAGCCGCGACTCCCAGGAATCAACGACGAACTGCAACCCAACGAGGAGTGTCCACTGTGAGGCCACAGAGTTGTACGACGCCGTTTGAACCTGACAGTGGAGCATCCTCCGGCGTGGAATCCATGCTACGGGCTTGGCGGCTGGCGGAATCCCGCAGACGAGGCGTTCCTGCTTTTCGCATCTTTACCGACAAAGCATTGCAGGCCATGGTGAATCTGAGACCCAAAGGTCCCGACGGGCTACAGGCAATCTCCGGCATCGGGATCCGAACGGTTGAGCAGTATGGCGTTCAAATATGTCGCATCTTGTCCGGACATGCTCAGTAAGTGACTCAGTAAGTAATTGGGAACTTCCACAACCCCCACGGTAAATTTCTCTCAACCGGGCCGAGCCTAATGGGGAATTTGTCCTGCAAAAATTCGGGAAGTGTTTCTCCAAGTCGGTCAGGACTTCTTGTTCGCGCTGCTCGTGCCTGATTCGAGCGGTAGCCATGCTCGATCGTAACGCATGGTGGGGACAGCCCCTGGGGCCGCCCAATTGA
>JBPYDQ010000353.1:0-18575 GCA_051986135.1 Terriglobales bacterium
AGGCGATCCTGAGAGCGATCCGCCTTACGCCTCCGGATCAGCCCATCGATATCATCTTGCACACGCCCGGTGGATTGGTATTGGCCGCCGAGCAAATCGCGAAAGCACTTGCCGACCATAAGGGAAAGGTGACGGTTTTTGTTCCCCATTATGCGATGAGTGGCGGCACACTGATTGCGCTCGCGGCCGACGAGATCGTGATGGACCCCAACGCCGTGCTTGGGCCTGTGGATCCGCAGATCGGGGACATGCCCGCCGCATCGATAGTGAAAGTGACAGAGCTGAAGAAGCCCGCCCAGGTGAGCGATCAAATGCTGGTGATGGCGGACATTTCCGCCAAGGCGCGGGTCCAGGTCACCGCCTTCGTCACCAAGCTGCTGCTAAAACATTTTCCGCAGGACAAAGCGGCTGCTTTAGCCACCACATTGACCGATGGTCGCTTTACGCACGACTACCCCATCACGGTGGAGACTGCGAAAGGATTCGAGCTGCCGATCTCGGAGACGATGCCGGTGGACATTTACAACCTGATGGACCTCTATCCGCAGACTGGCATAGGCAGACCGTCCGTCCTTTATGTGCCTTTCCGCCGAACACCCGATGCACGGGCAGAACCTGCGACGCCCCCGTCCGGGCCGCAACAGGCTCCCGAGCAGAAACACTAGACCGTGTTTTTGGACAATTGGGATATCAGTCAATGCCAACGTCGGCAGTCCGTTATTCGGACAAGTTGTGAGTGCAATGCCGAGCCACATGATGCAGGTAGGAGGGAGGTTCAGTTTTTGAGCTGCTTTGTCTGAGGTTTGTTAACTGAAAAGGGTTGGCTGACCGAAGGCAAGAAGTCGCAGGAAGTGCAATCTGGAACATCTTTGTAACGTGTTCACTCCAGCTTTGGTGAAACACTTGCACCCGACCGTGTCACTGGACGTATCGTCCGCAATTGGGAAGTTAACTTCTTTAACTTCTGGTTGGGTGGTCAACTGGACAGAATGCAGCTAAGTAGTTGCGGTCAGATGCGCGACCGCACTTTCTCTCGGCCATCGACGATTCGCATCAACGCCCGCCTCCCCGGCTCGCGATCTCCTGTGACCAAGAACGCCAAGACAGCTCCTTGGAACGTCTGCAGCACTTCTTCGACGGTCGCGCGATCGGGCAAATACCGCATGAGAAGCTCGATCCACAACCTCTGCTGCTCGGCATAAAATAGCTTCGCGCGTTTCGAACCCGACCAGGCGCGCTTCGAGAGGTCCATCACCAGCAAGAGTACTCCTCTCGATTGAGGAGCAGTCGTGCGGTCCCAAAGAGCACTCAGAACTGCCAGTAGTGTGGTTTTCGGCGGAAATGCCTCGGGAACAAATTGCGCGCGTAGCCGGTCTTCGAGGCGCGTAATCGCCTGCTGCTCGAGGTTCTCGCGCCTGCCGAAATAATGGATCAGCATGCGCTTGCTGCTGCCGGCTTTTCTCGCCAATTGGTCGAGGCTTAAGTCGAGGGTTCCCGCTTGCACGAATGCCGCAAGGCACCGATCCAGCAGTCTGTCTAAATCCGGTTTTTTGCGACGGCGCACCTTGTCTCCCAATGTACCGCATGGTACATTATATGTACTGTATGGTACATGATAATTTACCGGGTGGTTCATCCTAGCACCTTAGGAACCTTTATGAAGACCTTAGAATGCATGCTTCTGCTTTCCCTCGGTCTGGTAATCTGGATTTTGGGAACCGTCTACTACGCATACGCCGGTCACCGCGTTTTAGAGTCGACGCCGGCGCAATACTGGGTGAGCTTTGCAATTTCTCCCATCGTCTCCGCCGCACTCTGCATCCTCATTCTCCGGTGGCGCCACATCGCCTCGCCCAACTGGGCCGTAGCCATGCTTCTCCTCGCCATCCCCGGAATGATCGGAGAAGCCATCGTGCTCTCTAACTTAGGAACTTTCATGCCGAGGATTCAGGAAGCATCCGGCGGCCGATACGGCGCTTTTCTCTTCGTCACCTACGCCGTCGTTCTAGCCGTCGCCGAATTCGCCACGCTCCACTCCGCACGTTAAGCGGTCGGAGCTGGATTACACAGCAGTTGGTCGCCGATCCGGAAGTTTGGATTTCTCAATCCACCAGGTGGTGCAACGAAATGCAGTTCCTCTGCCGACCCGAGTACCGCCCGGTTCTTGAAAAACAGACTATCAATGCTTGAATCCGGTGGGAGTCGAAAGCTGTCTAAGCCATGGAAGAAATAGCACCTGAAAACGACTCGAATTACGACAGTGACAGTAATGGTCGCAAGTGCATGGGCGCTAACACGTGGCACGCATGCAGCAAGTGGAGAACACGCCAGCCAACCACAATCGAAGGGAGCAGTCGCAAATGACGAACGAAAAAGTAATCATGTTGATTGAAGCAAAGATTCAGCCGCAGCGCCGGACAGAGCTTGTCGAGGCCGCTCGCCAATACCTGCCACTGGTGCGGGCCGAACCGGGCGTGGAGGCGTTTTACTTGACCGTGCGAAAGGACGACCCCAATACGTTTGTTTTTTACGAGATCTACAGCTCGCAAGCCGCACAGGACTTTCATCTGCAACAGGACTTCACTAAGAAATTCTTGGCGATGCTAAAAAGCGCGCAGGCTGGAGACCGAGTGCGAACCAATCTTGTCGAATTGGCCGCGGAAGCACAGGCGCACACCGAGTAAGGCATGGCATCCAAAAATCTTGATTGATGTGTTCGGTTTGGTAGGGACTGATGGTGGCGGAAGGCATGCAAGGGCTGCAAGCGGTTAACACCATGGAATTCGCGGTGCGTGCTCTTCGTGGTTGGGCGGTTCCTCTGGTGATGCCGATTGCGCAAGCCTGGAAGGCGCTCAGATAAACGGGGTGTCGCTCAAGACGCAATTGAGCGAGCAACTGCGTGCGTTGGAGAGAGAAGTAGCAAGGGGTTCCTGTCAGTTTGCACTTGAACCGCCGACCAAAGCGGACGCAGCAAAAGCAGAAACTGAAATCGCATCTCTCAGTGACGAGGAAGCAAAGATCGCCAAAACCCTATTTTATTTTTCGAGGTACCCTGATTGGCGACCAACGCAGAAAAAGATCCGGCGCCGCGAAACCCAGCAGGCTTGCTGTTGCCACTTCGTGTTCCGACCTTTCGCAATCTGCTGATCGCAGATCTGGTCTCCGATATTGGCACCTTCATGCAGAACGTTGGCGCTGCGTGGTTGATGGTTTCACTACACGCCGGCCCGGGTTATGTCGCTCTTATACAAACTGCGGCTTCCTTGCCTTACTTTCTGCTGGCGCTTCCAGCGGGTTCCGCTGGAGATATCTTCGATCGCCGCAGACTGATTCTGTATACCGAGGCCTGGATGATGGCGGTCACCCTGATTCTGGCCGTACTGACCATCAGCGGATCTATGTCGCCCTGGTTGCTGCTTGTGCTGACATTTGCCCTCTCCGCTGGAGACGCGTTTGAAACTCCGACCTGGCGCGCCATCCTGCCCGAATTAGTGCCCAGAGACGATCTGGCCGCGGCATCAGCCCTAAACGGGATCGAATTCAATCTCGCCAGGGCGGTGGGGCCGGCACTGGCGGGTATGGTGATCGCCGTCGCAGGCGTCGCAACCGCTTTTGTCGTGAACTTCGTGTCGTTTTTCGGAGTCATTCTGGTGGTCGCGAGATGGAAAAGGCCAACGCCCGTGCAGACAGCCCCGGCAGAAACATTGACGGGAGCTACCGTCGCCGCGATTCGTTACGTCCGCAATTCCCCTGCGATACTTACGGTCCTAGTTCGGACGGGCATCATTCTGTTCTTTTCCAGTTCGCTGTTTGCGTTACTGCCTTCGGTGGCCAAAAGCGTGGATGAGAGGGCGATAGGGTATGGGCTGCTACTGGGGAGCTTCGGGGCAGGTGCGATCGGTGGTGCCTTCCTCATGCAAACGCTACGCGCCCATTTCTCCACAGAAATGATTGTCTCGGCAGGCGTCGTGACCCTGGGTACCTCGATCGTGGCAATCACTCGGTTGCACGGGTTGAGCACTCTTGCACTCGTTATTCTCGTTAGCGGGGCGGCATGGGTCCTCTTTATCTCTCTTATTAATGCTTTGGTGCAGAACCTCGCTCCAGATTGGGTGCGAGCGCGAGTGTTGGCGATTTTCACGCTCGTCTATATGGGGAGCTTCGCCCTGGGAAGTGCTGTCTGGGGCGGGGTCGCCCAGCATCAGAGTGTTCGCTTGGCTTTAGTCTATTCGGGATTTGGAACCGTCGGGAGCGCGGGACTTGCCCTCTTGGCCGGGCTCCCGGATTCCACCGCAGATCTCACTCCGTGGGTTCACTGGCGCATGCCGGTAATCGTCAAAGAGGTGAGCGATGACCTTTTTGGTGGCCCGGTGTTGGTCACGATCGAATACTCCGTCATTCGAGAGCAGGAGTCAAAGTTCGTGAAAGCGATGCGTCAGTATGCCCGCGTTCGGCGTCGTGATGGCGCGTATAGATGGGGGATCTATCGCGATATCGAGGTGGCCAATCGATTTGTGGAGATATTCTTGGTCCATTCGTGGGCGGAACATTTACGGCAACACGAACGGCAAACAAGAGCAGATCGTGAATTGGAGCAACGAGTCTACAGTTACCTCGCCGGTGAACCGAAAGTGCAACATCTTGTTTACGCGGATTCCACAAGATCATAGCCGCGAGAGCCCAGCATGAGGGTTGTTTCAGCGATGGCAGACAATCTTCTCCTCCCCAGTTGCGCTGTCGCCTGAAGCGCGACACTACTCGCCGTGGCCGACCGTCTGTTCGGGGGTATTGCCACGGGGTTTGAGAAGTACACTCCACGAGGCCGGTCCTTCGCTGCCCGCGGCATAGTTGGGGAAGTCCGGTGGCGGTAGCTGTGCCCACGCTTCTTCAATTGGCGTAATGACGCGCCACTCAGCTTCAACTTCGTCTCGGCGGGTAAACAGGGTTGCATCGCCACGCATCGAGTCAAGGAGCAGAGTTTCATAGGCAACCGGCCCCTTGGATCCAAAGCTCGCTTGATAAGAGAAGTCGGCCTGAACCGTCACGGTCCGCATCTGCGTTCCCGGTCGCTTCGCGCCAAACGCAATTGAAATTCCCTCCTGCGGCTGAATGCTCATGGTGATGACATTTGGATCAATGACCGACGACGTGCTGGCAAATAATGCCTGTGGCGTCGGTTTAAGATGCACGCGAATCTCGGTTAGATTTCGGCGCAGACGTTTGCCAGTTCGGATGTAGAAAGGAACTCCGGCCCAGCGCCAGTTCTCAATGTGAAATCTTACCGCTGCGTACGTTTCCGTCATGGAAACAGGGTCCACCCCTGGTTCTTCCCGATAACCTGGCACGGATTTTCCATCCACGATGCCGGAACCGTACTGCCCGCGAGCAGTGAATCGTGCTACGTCCTCGACACTCATCGGCCGAATGGATCGAAATATTTGCACCTTCTGTTCGCGCACGGAATCCGCATCAAACGCGAGCGGCGGCTCCATGGCAGTCAACGCCAGCAACTGAAGTAGATGGTTCGCCACCATATCGCGCAGGGCGCCCGTCTCTTCGTAGAACCCTGCGCGGTTTTCGACTCCCACGGTTTCAGCCGCAGTGATCTCCACATAGTCGATATAGTTCCTGTTCCACACCGGTTCGAACAGTGAATTGCTGAAACGGAAAACCAGGACATTCTGCACGGTCTCCTTGCCAAGATAGTGGTCAATCCGGTAGACCGCTTTCTCGTCGAATACGCCTCGCACGACTTCATTCAGTACATGTGCCGACTCCAGGTCACGCCCGAAGGGTTTTTCCAGCACAATTCGCGTCCATCCATGGTCGCGACGGTTCAGTCCAACCGCTCCCAGACCCTCAATGATAGGCGCCGCTACTGACGCGGGGGTCGACACATAGAACAAATGGTTTGGGCTCGATCCGTTCTTCTCCATCTCCTCCAGGCGACCGCGCAGCTGCGAATAGAACTTCGGATCGTTGATGTCACCTATCATGTAGTGCAGCCGCTGTTCGAAGTCACCCCATAGTGACTCGCGGAAGCCGCGTGTGTCTTTCGACCGGCCGGCTGCCTCCCCGCTCTTCTTACGAAACTCCTGGGTACTCATCGGCGTGCGGCCAATCCCGAGAACTTCAAATTGAGGGTTCATGCAGCCCACACACGCCAGGTTGTAGAGGCCCGGAATGAGCTTTCGCTTGGTCAGATCGCCTGAAGCTCCAAAGATAATCAGGACGCACGAATCTCCGGTGGGTAGTGGTTCTTGCGGCAATTTTTCGAGCGGACCGGCCTGGATAATTGCAGACATAAATTTCTCTTTATAGATGCTCTCGATATCGTTCCCGGTTCGTACTTCAACGTTGGTGGAAGGCTCTTGATTGAACAGACCCTCACGACCAGCCGCGAGATGAGCACTGTGTTGAAATGTAGTCAGGAGACCAGTCGCGCTCGCCCGCGATGTAATCCCGCCTGTTGAACAATGTGTCGAACGCCTCTGAAACAAGAGCTTTACTCTTCGATTCGAGTGTTTTACTCACCTTTGACGCCTGCGCCTCTCGAAAACCCGGAAAGCGCTGAACTGGCGCGAATTACACTCCTAACGAATCCCTGTTCGCCGATGCTTATTTCTGTAGTCGCAGTTCTCGTTAGCCTGCGGTCGGTCGTCCGTTCACTTGTCACACTACAATTCGAAGTCTTATCCTAACACCAGCAAATCGGCGTACTTCAGCGCTTGCTCAGGAAACGATCGAAATTGACCTCCGCCGATCGCCTCTTCTGGGTCTCTCTTGTCCCGCCCCGAGCGCGATTGGCGTTCCACCTTGGTCCTGGTGAAACCCGAAACCGTCATAGCTGGCATGGTCAGCGGTTTCGCCTGATTTGGACTTGGAAGCTCCGACACGGACAACCCTACGGCCAGCGCTTGTCCGCGAGACCCGAGACCTAATCCGTCGGATGTGCCCGGGAGAACCCCCCTTGGTGTGCACCGCGTATTCACGGTGAACTGCTCAAACTCGGCATCGACATCGGCCAGACTAGCGTCAGCAAGTACATGGCACGGTGCCGCAAACCACCCTCTCAAACCTGGCGCACCTTGCTCGAGAATCACGTCTCGCAGCTGGTTTCCATCGACTTCTTTAACGTCCCGACCATCCGTTTTCAGGCCTCTACGTGTTTCTGGTGCTGACCCATGATCGTCCTCGCATCTTCCACTTCAACTTGACCCGTCATCCGACCGCGGAGTTGACCGGACAACAACTGCGAGAGGCCTTTGCCTTTAACCCATCCCCACGTTACCTACTGCGGGATCAGGATGCGATCTTTGCACCAGGACTTCCGAGAGCAGGTGCGGGACATGGGCATAGAAGGGGTGCTATCCACGGCCGCGTTCGCCTTGGCAGCGAGTGTATGTGGAGCGGGTGAGCAGTGCCCGGGGCGCGCAGAAGATGTCGCAATTTCACCTAGCAGACCATGCGGCACCATCCTCAGAGGCTCGCCTAATCACCGCTTCGGTGATCTTCGCGCTGCTTACCTAGACACCGCTAATTCCTTATACTGGGTGCCACGAAGAAAAGAATGCTAAACAGAGTCGCGAATCGGAAAGCGACCATTGCTTTACGGCATTTCACTTGCCGGTGCCGGGAGAATTAATAGACATGACCGGTCGCTTAGTAATGCGCAAGCTGACTACCAGCGACATCCGCTCCGCTGTCCAATTGTCAATGGAGGCGGGTTGGAACCAGACCGCTGAGGATTGGTGCACTCTGATCGAGCTGACCCCTGAAGGCTGTCTAGCAATCGAAGTTGACGGTGAACTGGTGTCGACAACAACTCTATTGTGTTATGGACGGCGCCTGGCATGGATTGGCATGGTGCTAACCAGGATTGCCTACCGAGGCCGCGGCTTTGCACACCGCCTGATGACAGAAGCGTTGCGATTGGCCGACCGGATGAAAATCGAAACTGTCAAACTCGATGCCACAGACCAAGGCCGGCCACTGTACGAAAAATTGGGATTCCGCTGCGAACAAGCAGTGGAACGCTGGTGGAGGAGAAGGGAAACTGGACATTCTAGTGCGCGCGTAATCGATCAGCAGGCATCTCAAGATAGCTGGCGAGATGTGGATCTCCGCGTATTTGGCGCAGACCGGACAGAATTGTTATCAAAGCTCGCTCGCCGACATCGGCCGCTCTCGCTTGGTGACTCATATCTATTCAGCCGGCCAGGCCGCTTGACCTCATATCTGGGACCCTGCGTCGCCGAAACATCTGCGAGTGCCCGCGCTCTCATCGAACTTGCCTTGCAGACACGCCATTCTGGCGGATGGTCCTGGGATTTGCTTTGCTCCAATGTACAAGCGGTTGCCTTGGCCCGTGCACTCGATTTCACTCCGAAGCGGCATTTGACTCGCATGGTTCGCGGGAAAGAGCAGCACGCGAAGGTAGAGGCAACTTACGCCATAGCCGGTTTTGAGCTGGGGTAACCATGAAGATCCGGAATATTACGGAGTTGGAAGAACGCCTGTCACGGCCTAGCGATGCGGATGTCTCAGCGATGAAAGCCCTCGATGGCGACATTTTGATTCTCGGCGCAGGCGGCAAAATGGGACCAAGCCTGGCGAGGCTGGCGCGACGTGCAGCCGATCTTGCCGGAAGTCCGCGCCGAATCATCGCTGTATCCCGATTCACTAATTCCGATTTGTCCGCCGAGTTATCAACCCTCGGTGTCGAGACCATTGCCTGTGATCTGCTCGAGCCGGGTTCGCTTAGCCGTCTTCCAGAGGTTCCCAACGTAATTTTTATGGCCGCCAGAAAATTCGGTACTTCTGGCGATGAGCATTTGACATGGGCAATAAACACATATGTTCCCGGTCTAGCTGCCGAACGATTTCGTCACTGCCGCATAGTTACGTTTTCTACCGGAAATGTATATCCCCTGTGTTCGGTGTCACAAGGCGGAGCGGTGGAGACCACTCCTGTCGCCCCAATTGGGGAGTATGCCCAATCGACACTCGGGCGGGAGCGCATGTTTCAATATGCCTCGGTGCGGTGGGGAACACAGGTAGCGATCCTGCGTCTGAATTATTCGGTGGAGTTGCGCTATGGAGTCCTGGTTGATATTGGGCGCGCTGTATTTGAGCGACGTCCTATTTCTCTCAGCATGCCGTACGTGAACATCATCTGGCAAGGGGACGCAATTTCCTGGTGCTTGCGCTCATTTGCTCATTGCCAATCCCCACCCTCCATCTTGAACATAACGGGACCGGAAACGCTCTGTGTGCGTGAGGTCGCCGCCGAATTCGGGCGCCATTTTGGAGTGGAGCCGGTTCTGGTGCCAGATGGCAATGACTCGACCGCGCTGTTGAGCAACGCTGGCAAAGCGAACGCACTTTTTGGAAATCCGACTGTAACTCCCGCCATGATGATTCAGTGGATTGCTGATTGGATACATCAAGGCGGCGCGACGCTCAACAAGGCCACGCACTTCCAAACGCGAGACGGGAGATTCTGATGCCTGTGCGCGACCAGCTCTGTTCTGGTCTGGTTATTCCCGCACACCCGCTTGCCCTCAACTCCAAGCGCCGCCTAGATGAGCGCCGGCAACGCGCACTGACGCGCTACTACCTTGCCGCCGGTGCGGGTGGTGTTGCTGTTGGAGTTCACACCACTCAGTTCGCGATACGCGACCCGAAGCATGGGTTGCTGCAACCCGTCCTGGAACTCGCGGCGGAGGAAACTCGCAAGGGTCATGTTGTGAGGATCGCCGGCGTTTGCGGAAAACGCGAACAGGCCGTGTCAGAGGCACAATTAGCAGCAAGATTACAGTATGACGTCGCGCTATTGAGCCTCGGAGCGCTGAAGGACGAATCCATAGCCGCGCTCCTGGAACATTCAAGATGCATCGCTTCCATCATTCCGGTCATGGGCTTTTACCTGCAGCCGGCCGTGGGAGGCCGATTACTGCCCTATGAATTCTGGCGTCAGTTCGTGGAAATCGAAAACGTGGTGGCCATCAAGATTGCTCCTTTTAACCGCTATCAGACGATTGACGTGGTCCGTGCTACGGCCGATTCGGGGCGTGCACACGAGGTCGCGCTGTACACAGGGAATGACGACAATATCTTGAACGACCTCTTGATGCCGTTCGATTTTGGTGGCAGGCGAATCCGAATTGTGGGCGGTTTGTTAGGTCACTGGGCCATATGGACAAAGACCGCAGTCGCTCAACTGAACATTGTGAAAACCGCTTCCAAAAGCGTCTCCGACATCTTGGCCATCGGTGCTCAAGTTACTGACGCAAATGCGGCGATCTTCGATGCGAGCAATCAGTTTCGCGGATGTATTCCGGGCATTTATGAAGTTCTGCGACGGCAGAGGCTCCTTGCGGGGCGCTGGTGTCTTGATCGGAAAGAGGACTTATCTCCCGGGCAGCTCCAGGAAATCGAAAGAGTCTGCAGATCTTATCCGGATCTGCAGGACAACGCTTTTGTGACGGAGCATCTTGACGACTGGCTTCGCTAGGTTCCTCGAGCGCCCGAAGTCGAAGTAACCTGCGTCTTTTACCGGAACCATCCTCTTTCTGCCATCAATCGTACGCCGGTCGGTGGTTGACCACCTGCTGTTCGGGCGCCACAGCATAGATTAGGGCAGCACCCACAGCCGGGGCGACAGACATAATGAGCCAGACAAGATCGTATCTATGCTGCGTATCGAAGATTCTTCCTGCCAGCCAGGGAGCGAACCATTGCCCGAGGGAATATCCGGCAATAATTAAAGAGAGGAGTTTGCCCAGGGCCGACAGGCCAAAGCAATCTGCCGTAACGAGGGGAATCAACATATAGTCGGCTCCCATGGCAAAGCCATAGAGCAGCGCGAATCCCCACACAGCGCCAGTTCGTGGGGCCGCGAACAGCAAGGGAGTTGCCAGCGCCAGTACGAGGTAGAACAATGCCATGACATTCTTCCGGCTGTAGTGATCGGCAAAGTATCCTACGATCACGCGCCCTCCCAGGCTAGAAACGAGCAGCCCGCTCGATATGAGTGAAGCGCTGCTTAAGGAATACCCCTTGCCCGTAAGAAAAAGAATCAAGTGCTGCGTCACAGCGCCGATGGCCCCAATGGTGAGTGTGCAGCCCGTAACGATCAGCCAAAAATTGGTACTGCGCACAGCTCGCGCTGTGTCCACTCTGCTCATTAATCCTCGCGCGCTCGAAACAGGTGCATTCGCGGCATCAGCTGGCGGGATTCCGTCGGGATGAAGATCCAATTCGCGCGGGCAAGAGCGAGTGATCCACTGCGAAACCGGGAAGAGTACGATAAAGATGAGTGCGCCAATAATTTTGAAGGCGTGTCGCCAACCAAAAATCTGAATCAGGCTGTTGATCAGGAGCGGAGAAACTGCGCCGCCCACGCCTAAGCCAAGATATGCGATACCCATCGCCCGGCCCCTCTTCAGAGAGAACCAATTGGAGACCAGAACCTGGTTAGGGATAGGTCCAGTCAGCACGAAACCAACCACTTCCGCGATGCAGAGCACGTAGTACTGCCACAGACGCGTCATGCTTCCCATCAGAATCAAGGGCGGTCCAACACACCAAATGCCGACGCGAATCACCTGACGGGACCCCAAAGAGTCAATGAGGACGCCTGCAAGGAGCCCGAATAGGAGACCTGCCACGGCAAATCCCATCAGGAACCCCTCAGTCAGTTGAGCTCGGCTAAAGCCTAAAGAATCGATCATCGAAGGATAAAAGACCGGGAAACCGTAGTAGACAATGCCGACAGAGAAGAAAAGATTTAGGAACGCAGCGAGAACGATCCACCAGCCGTAGAAGGGGCGCATCGGGTTTCTTGTGACGGTTCAGAATCTATCAGTCCTCCTCAGGTATGGCTACCTGATTCTCGGTTCTCGGTTTAGCTGTCAGGCCGAAGGCTTCTGCAAGCCTAAGCAACCGTTTCTGGAGTGGCTCCACTCCGCCGACCCTACCCGCTACGAGCTTAGCTTACCCGACCTCGTTCGGGAGCCGACGATCTACCTCATCCCTGAATGTGATACGGATGAAGAGGCGGCCGACATATTGCATAAGCTATGCGAGGAAATTTTCGAGGAGCAGCTGGCGGGCTGGTACAGGGATACCTCAACCTGGCCCCGGAACAGGAGGTACGAGGTTTTCTGCCACTGGTTCGATTATCGGCACCATTCCATGCTGGTCGATCTTTGCGATGAACCTCTGATCTACGACTGAGGGCATACTCGTCCCCAACTGAACCTAGTCCGTCAAGCGTAACGATTTACTTTTGGCGGATGGCATCACCCGTGCGATTCCGTTGTCAGTACCTGGTCGGATCCGAGGGGGCGCATAGCGCCGTGCGAAAGCACCTAGGTCTGTCGCTTATCTGAAAGAACGTATAAGACGCGGGTAGTGATGGCCGACGTGATATTTTCGCAGCACGTCTCGTTGGGCGACGCCGCGGATCGCGTTCAATGCGGCAAGACCGCTCTTCTTGTGTTGACATCGCCATCGTCCAGCGTTAGCGTTTGTCGGCCGTTCAACAACGGATTATGCAACGTCGGATATTGTGAGGAGGCCTATGAAGTTGCGCCACACGAGTCTCAATCTGTTAGGCATCATTGTTTTCATCGCAGTTCAAGCTGGTTGTGCAGGTTCAACTCGCAACCTTCTTGCCGGTAACCCTCATCGGGTTGTAACGATCTCTTCGACATCACCCGGCGTTTCAAACCCATGCGAAGTCGATTTTCCTGTGACGCTCTTGAGGATAAGCAAGAAACACACTATCGCCTGGGCAGCCGCAGATCATGACTACTGGATTCTGTTTGACGCCACTAATGGAAGTCCTATCGGAACAAACAAAATCAAGGTTGCTAAGGGAACACAAACGAACCCATATAACCCGTCTTCAGCTGGTTATTTTATGTATGCAATTTACGATTTCGATCCCAGTGACAACCCGCAGGGCGCTCCTTGTAAGCTCGCTAATGACGACCGCGACACCGGCTTGAACGTAAAACGATGACGATTCAGTTAAGGTGGGCCAGCGCCGAAACCGAGGATTTGTGCTTCTCGAAAACCTCGAAATGTCCGAGGAGACGAGAATTATATTAGAGCCGCAATGGAGTTCGACATAGTTATCCGCGGCCTTGATCCAGTCGACCGGGATGAACTGATATCGGCCGCCTTGCCCGACAAACCAGCTGTCCAGGTCGTGCCTTGCTGCCTCAGGTTCACCAGAACCTGCAACTGTTCGGCTAATGAAGTCGAAAGTGCACTCGCCGAGAAAGATTGATCGCGCAACCCTAATGGTGCTCGGGCACCTTCCCGTGTTCCCGCCAACCCTCGACGATCAGATAAAGCACGGGAATGAAAAACAGATTCAGCACGGTTGCCATAATCATGCCACCGAACACTGTCGTTCCGACTGAATGCCGCCCATTCTCACCGGCTCCCGTGGCGATCACCAGCGGGACAACGCCAAGGATAAACGCGAGCGAGGTCATCAGGATTGGCCGCAAACGAATCGTCGCCGCCTGCACCGTCGCCTCCACCAGCGGCAAACCGCGCTCCCGCAGTTGTTCCGAGAACTCGACGATCAGAATGGCGTTCTTGCTGGCCAGTCCGATCAGCATCACCAGACCCACCTGGCAGTACACATCATTCTGCAGCCCCCGCATCCACTGCGCGCCGAGCGCCCCCAACAGCGCCATCGGGACAGCGAGCAAGACAATGAATGGAAGCACAAAGCTTTCGTATTGCGCCGAAAGCGTCAGGTAAACAACCAGCGTTCCGAGCCCAAACAAAATCAGTGAAGTTCCCCCGGCCTGCAGTTCCTCCAGCGACAGTCCCGTCCAGCTGTACGAAAATCCGCGCGGCATTTTCGAGGCCAATTGCTCCATCGCTGCAATGGCCTGGCCTGAACTGTATCCCCGCGCCGGAGAGCCGTCGATCTCCGCCGATCGAAACAGGTTGTAGTGGCTGATTACCTGCGGCGTCGTGGTCTGTGAAATGCTGATCAGATTATCCAGCGGCACCATGGCACCGCTATCCGACCTCGCGTAGAATTCCCGCATGTCCTGTGCCGTCGAGCGGAACTCTTTGTCCGCCTGCACGTAAACGCGGTAAGAACGATTATTGAAATCGAAATCGTTCACATACGACGAGCCCACGTACACACCCAGCGTATCGGTGATCTGCGAGAGCGGTACGCGCAGGCTCTTGGCTTTCTCGCGGTCGACGGTCACGACGTACTGCGGATCGTTGGCGGTAAACTGCGTGAACAGCTGGCTCAAGTCTTTGCGCTGACTGGCCTGCCGCATAAGCCCTTGCACCACGCTCGCCAACTCGTCGAGCCGGTGCGCGCCCTGATCCTGCACCACAAACTGAAATCCGCCAAATTGCCCGAGCCCTTGCACCGCGGGTGGAAGCGTCGCGAAAACAACGGCGCCGGAAACTGCAAACAGCTTCATGCGCACGCGATTGACCACCGCCATGGCGCTGTGCTGGGCGCCCTTGCGCTGCGAATAAGGCTTCAGCGTCACGAAAATGATCCCCTGGTTCGCCGCCGCTCCCGCAAAGCTGAATCCTGCTACCGAGAAAACTCCCTCGATCTCCGGTTCCCCTTGCAGGATTTGAGAAGCCTGCGCCCCGACGGCCCTGGTGTACTCGAGCGAAGCGCCAGGTGGCGCTTGGATGATGACCATGAAATACCCTTGATCGTCGTCCGGAACGAATCCCCTCGGTACGTGAGTAAACACAAAATAGGTCAACCCCAGGCCGCCGAAAAACAGAAGCGCCATCACCGCCTTGTAGTCCAACACGTGATGCAGCACGCGGCCGTACCCGCGCGTGAGCAGTGCGACGCCGTCCTCGAACTTTCGTAGCCACCACCACTTCTGCCGGTGGCCGCCTGCAAGAAAAATTGCCGCCAGCGCCGGCGCGAGGGTGAGGGCGTTGAAGGCGGAAATCGCGATGGAAAATGCGATGGTGAGTGCAAATTGTCGAAACAGGATGCCCGTGGTCCCGGGGAAGAATGCCACCGGCACAAACACCGCAACCAGCACCAGCGAGGTGGCAATCACAGCACCAGTAATCTCGGCGGTGGCGGCCGCTGACGCTTTGTGGGAGTCATGCTCGCCCCCGGCAATATGGCGTTCGATGTTTTCAATCACTACAATCGCGTCGTCGACCACCAGTCCGGTGGCAAGCGTGATACCGAATAGCGTCAGCGTGTTGATGGAGAAGCCAAGCAGCTTCACGAAGGCGAAGGTACCGATCAGCGAAACTGGAGTAGCGATAAAGTGAATCATCGTGGTCCGCCAGTCGCCGAGAAAGATGAAGATCACCAGAATGACCAGCAAGATGGCCAAGCCCACCGTGAAAACCACGTCGTGGATCGACGCGCTCACCGCCTCGGTGGTGTCGAACGCCAACTCATAGTGCATTCCAGGAGGAAAACTCTTCGAAACCCGCTCCAGTTCCGCCAAAGCCAGCTTATGAACTTGCAGGGCATTCGCGGTGGAGAGCTGCGAAACTCCAAATCCGGTCGACTCTTGCCCGTTGAAGAGCAAATCCGACGCGTAACTTTCGGCCCCCAATTCCGCGCGGCCCACGTCGCGCAAGCGCACCAGAGTTCCATCGGCATTCGTCTTCAAAATGATGTCGTCGAACTGCGCCGGCTCGCTCAAACGGCCGATGGCGCGGACACTGATTTGATAATCCTGCCCGGGAATGGACGGCTGCTGTCCAATTTCTCCCGCTCCGATCTCCACGTTCTGCTCTGAAAGAGCATTCACTACATCGGTAGCCGTGAGTTGGCGGCCCGTCATGCGCGCCGGATCCAGCCACAGCCGCATGGAGTACTTTCCTTGCCCGAAGATCTGCACGTCGGCAACTCCCGGAATACGTTTGAGCGCGTCTCGCACATACACGTCGAGGTAGTTGCTCATGAACAGAGGCGAATACTGGTTGTTATCAGCGGTAACGGCGGCGCCGAACACAAAATTCTGCGACGTCTTCTGCGTCGTGATGCCGATAGCCTTGACCGCCGCCGGAAGCCGCCCTTGCGCAGTATTCACGCGGTTCTGGATGTCGACCGCTGCCAGGTCGGGATCGCGCGTGATATCAAACGTGACCAAGATATTGCTGCTTCCGTCATTCCCGCTGCTCGAGGTCATATACTTCATGCCCTCGGCGCCGTTGATCTGTTGCTCCAGCGGAATCGTGACCGCGCTCTCCACCGTCTGCGCGCTCGCACCGATGTAGCCGCTGCTCACCGAAACCTGCGGCGGCGCAAGATCAGGAAACTGGGCGATCGGCAGCGTAGGTATCACCGCCGCTCCCGCCAGCACAATCAGCATCGCGCAGACGGTGGAGAAAACCGGTCGGCGTATGAAGAAATTAGAGAACATAAAGTCAGAACCTTGAAGCTAGAAACCAAGACCGCAGAGGACTCTGAGGACGCAGATAAAATTCTGAATTCAAAAACTGGCAGGGGCATAGGCCATACTTCGGGCGAAAAAATGCCAGCCTCCCGAACAAAAAACTTTACCCGAACTCTCCTGCGTCCTCCGCGTCCTCTGCGGTTTTCGTTTGATGAGGAACCCACTAACCCATCGGCATCACCGCCATCCCATCCTGCAGAAATTGTGTGCCCGACACAATCACCTTATCGCCCGGCTTGACGCCTTCCAGCACTTCCAGATTGTTTTCCACCGTCTGTCCGACTTTTATGGGCTTTTGCCGCGCGACGTATCCACCCTTTTCTGGTTCCGCAACGAACGCAAAATACTGTCCGCTCAGGCGAGTCACAGACAAAATCGGTACCTCAGGATTCTGGTGTGTTCCGAAAATCACACGGGCGCGAACGAACTGTGCGTGCCGCAGCACATCGTTGCTGTTAGAGATGCGCGCCTTCACCAGCACGGTTTGGGTGGAATTGTCCACCTGCGGGGAAATAAAGCTGATACGCGAATTCGCCAGCACCTTGCCATCACTGTTCAGCACCTCGACTGGCAAATTCCTTTTGAGCTGTGTCGAGCGCTCGACCGGCACGTAGACGTACACCTCAAGGCTTCCGGGTTGATCGAGGGTTGTCAGCTGCGTGGAGGTCGTCACGCGATCCCCCACCCGCACTGGGATATCGCCCACAATTCCACTCCGCGGCGCTACCACTTTGTAGTAATGCAGCTGCACCTGTTGCTCGTGCACTTGCGCATCGAGCGAATCCATCTGCGCCTGCGCCGCATCCAGGGTGGATTTCGCCTGATCCATGTCTTGTTTGCTGACCACCCCGGCCGCAAACAGTCCCCTTGCCCGGTCATACTGCTGCTTCGCCCAGATCAAGT
The DNA here is from genome assembly GCA_051986135.1 of Terriglobales bacterium. Lineage (GTDB taxonomy): Bacteria > Acidobacteriota > Terriglobia > Terriglobales > Acidobacteriaceae > Gp1-AA122. Next base: position 17,355 of record JBPYDQ010000353.1, read on the forward strand.
TGGCCTTCTGGGCAGCGCGTGCGCTTTCCTGGCTTCTTACCGTCGCCTGCTGCTTGAGCGGATCGATCTCGATGAGCGGGCTACCCGACTCCACACGGTCTCCGGAGTGAACGAAAATCTGAGTAATCTGCCCCTCGACCTGCGGCATAATCACGGTCGAATCCCGCGATTTCACCATCGCTACGTATTCGCCGGCGTCATTGATCGCTACCTCCTGGGCCTCGAGCACTTTGACCGGCATGGCCTGCGGGCCGCCAGCCTGCAGGGTTTGTGAGGCATTTGTCGAGCATCCGAAGGTTATCCCCCCGGCCATTAGAGCCGCTGCCAGTAAGCTTTTTAACCCAAGGTCCTGGGCTTGGTTCGGCTTCAATATTGTTCTCCGTACTTCGCTAGTACTGTAACTCTACATTGGTGCGGGTGGAAAGTCCGTGCTCTTGGCTGGCTATCGCCCAATTCCTTCGTAAATACGTTTCCAAGAACCGATGCACGCGGTTTCAGGATCGAAGCTGTTCGGCAGTTATTTGAGCAGATCGTGGATAAATTATCACCCTTCTGGTTTTTCAGGTGAGAAGGTGGCTCGTAAATCCATAAATAGGCAGGGCAACGGCAGCGGCGTTCTGGCGAACCAAACGAAGGGGGACTAGCCAAGCGAAAACCGCCCGGCCAGTCATAACCCAAGTGACGCTCGGCAGAACAGCCCTCGCCCGAGAGAGCCGGGAAAAACGGAGCGCAGCAAGTCCTGGCGGCGCCAGCCAGGGTGGGGCGAGCGTGGGCGATCTTCGCCCAAGGCGGAAAACCAGAGGCAGTAAGATGTTGCCGCTCGTGATTTTTGAAAGCCAGCCAATCTTTCCAAATGACGCCAGTCGGTGCTGGCCCAGTTGCGCCAACTGTCTGCTGATAAACGTGGCTACGGCAGGTTCCAAGGGGTTGATGCTAACCCCAATCCAAGCCTGTAAAAATCCTCGAATGGTCTGAAGCAACACACAAGGCTCATGCCCGTGGGCTTGCATCTGCGGCACCACATCGACCCTGGGGTGATCGAGGTCGAGGAAAATATAGCCGGCATTACCATGCTCGGCGTAGGACAAGAGATAGATACCAAAGCCTTGACGATTGCGAGCACGCAGAAAGCGCAACACCGATGCCGGGAGCAAATGATCAATATCCCACACTCGTTCCCCTGGCAAGGTGTTCGAGTGGAGCCATGGATCAACCGAATGA
>JBPYDQ010000354.1:0-3904 GCA_051986135.1 Terriglobales bacterium
TCCCGGCTCTGCAGCCCGGCTTATACAACATGCGAGCGGAAATGCAAGGCTTTCAGGCTGAGATCCGGACTGGCATTGCGTTGCAGGTTCAGCAGACGGCCCGCATCGACTTCCAACTTCAGGTTGGCGGCGTTGCGGAAACCGTTGAGGTGGCCGGCGGAGCGCCCCTGCTCAACACAGAGAATGCCAATATAGGAACCGTGATCGACAACCAGCGCATTGTCGATCTTCCGCTCAACGGACGAAACTTCCTGCAGTTGGTCAGCCTGAGCCCAAATATTAGTGCAGCCTTTAACGTCAATGGCGGTACTAGCACCGGGGCGGCCACCACACGGCTCGGCGGCGACCGGGCCAACCAATCGTTCGCGGTCTCTGGTTCCCGCCGCGAATACAACAATTACAGCATTGACGGCGTAACCAACACCGAACCCAATTACAATGCCTACCTTTTCCTTCCCTCCGTGGATGCCCTGCAGGAGTTCAAAGTGCAGACGGGCATCTATTCCGCCGAGTTCGGCCGAGGCGTGGGCCAAGTGAATATTTCCACTAAGAGCGGAACCAACGAATATCACGGCACGGTTTGGGAATTTTTGCGCAACAGCGCTCTCGACGCACGGCCCTATGGCTTCACCACCGTGGTGCCCGAGAAGGCGCCCTTTAAGCAGAATCAGTTCGGCTTCACGCTGGGTGGCGCAGTTTATCTTCCAAGGATATATAGCGGTAGAGACAAGCTGTTTTTCATGTCCAACTACGAGGGGTACCGCGCGCGCCAGCAGATCCAGCAGGTTTACACGACGGCGCCTCAGGCGATGCGAGACGGCGATTTTTCCCAGCTTCTGCCGCACACGATGATTGTTGACCCGCTGAATCGGGATTCTAACGGCACCAAGCAGCCCTTTCCCAACAATATGATTCCCAAGAAAGAGCTCTCGGCCATTCCGCTTGCCCTGCTCCAGTACTATCCTCTCCCAAACGTCCCTGGGGCAGGCCTGGTGAACAATTTTCTGAACCTCCAGAATAACGCCGCCGATAGGGATGAATTCACTCAGCGCATCGACTTTGTGGAAAGCGCGAAGTCAAGCTGGTTCGGCCGGTATGGTTGGAACAGCGATCACGTGGTCACACCGGCGCTATACCTGAACGGCAATGTCTTGGACGTGACTGCGCGGCAGGCTGTGATTGCGAATACGCGGATCATTTCATCGAACGTAGTTAACGAGGCCCGTTTCGGGTTCAATTACTTCCATAATGTGAACGCGTTCGATACCAGCTTCAAGCCTCAATATGACGTGATGACGCAACTCGGCTTGCAACTCGGCACGAACTGGACCTCTTTCGAAAACGGCATTCCCGGCATTATCGGGCTTACGGGCTTTAGCAGTTTTGGGTCCAACACCGAGGGCCCCTATCAATTTCGAGATGCAAACTTTAATTGGACCGACAGCATTGCCTGGATTCACGGTAAGCATTCCATGAAGTTTGGGGCGGACATCATGCGGGTGCGTTTCAATACATTGGGCAACGCTTTTCCCAGGGGGCAGTTCTCGATTGGGAACAATGCCACAGGCTACAGCTTCGCCGATTACATGGCGGGTTACATTGGAACCTCCTGGAAAGCGGCGGCCCAAAATATCGCTCAAGAGCGCGCCACGAACCAGGCGTACTTCATCACCGATACTTGGAAGGTCCGGCCCCATCTGACCATCGATGCTGGTCTCCGCTATGAGCTGATGCCACCTTACAGCTACAAGAACGACACGGCGTCTAACTGGCAAGTGCCGTATTACGCTTATACGCCTGCTGAGGCAGTTGGCCACCCCCATCCAGTGCTGGTCCGGGTGGGCTCAGGTGATGTTTACGGCGGTAATATCCCGATCCGTTTCGACCCGGCGATCAACGTCGTGCGCGATGGGCGGTTGGGTCAGAACCTGATTCAAACAGATTATAAGGATTTTGCCCCGCGGCTGGGTATTGCGTACAGCCCAACCTCGAAGTGGACCATTCGCGCGGGCGCAGGATTCTTCTACGCGCAGGAGGGAGGAGCGCCTGCATATTACGACAACACGCGCAACTTCGCCGGCCGCCTAAACCCCACCGCCAGCGCGACACTGAACAATATCACGTGGGACGACCCATATTTGTTGAAGGGCGCGAATCCGTGCGGCACCACACCGCCTCTGGTCTGCGCTACCTTGCCCGGACCAACGCTAGTCACTTACGATCGACGAACGCCGTATACCGCTCAGTGGACCACGAACATAGAGCGCCAGATCGGCAATTCAACGGTCGCTGAGATCGGTTATGTGGGATCGGTCAGCCATTTCCTACAACGCTTCCATAACATCAACAACCCGATCCCCGGACCTGGCTCGACAGCCTCCCGCACGCCGTGGCCCGAGTTGGGGCCGATGCAGTTTGTGGATAGCGACGTAAACGCCCGGTATTATTCGATGACTGCCAAGTTGACGCGCCGGTTGAGTAACGGCCTAACCGCGCTGGCTGGCTACACGTGGGGCAAGTCCCTGGACGATGGTAGTGGCATTCGCGCAGTGACCACCGACAACGGCGAGCAGAACGATGCCTGCATCAATCCGTGTGAGCGCGGGCGCTCCTCCTTCGACCAGAAGCACCGTTTTGTTACATCCATTCTTTATGATCTGCCAGTTGGCAAAGGCCGCCATTTCCTAAACCGTGGCGGCATAGTGAATGCCATCATCGGTGGATGGCGAGTAAGCTCGATCCTGACCTTTGGAAGTGGCTTTCCGATCGGCGTGGGCACGGGCACAAATCGCTCGAACGCCGGGGGGGACCGCCCAGACGCCGTCCCAGGCCAGATTGTCAGTCTCAGCGAGCCCGCGACCGGCGAATGGTTCAATATCCAGGCTTTCGCTCTGAATCAGCTCTACCACTGGGGTAACGTGGGACGCAATGTGATCACGGGTCCAGGAATTAACACTTGGGACTTCTCGACGTTAAAGGACTTCCATTTCACCGAACGGAGGTACGTGCAGTTCCGGTTTGAAGGGTTCAATTTCGCCAATCATCCAAATTTCGGCGACCCGAACGCTTCGCTCACTAGCGATGCCGTGAATAGTGCAGGCGTGGCGATTCCCGGCACCGGAGTTTTTGGGACCATCAACAGCCTCCGTGCCGGTATTGACATGCGGGAGTTACAGTTCAGCTTGAAATTGGTTTTTTAAGAATCAAAACAATCCGAGAAGTCCTTTCGCATGAGGATCCGCAGGAGGCCCGTCGTCGGTACTTGTCACCTGTGGGTAGCCAAAACCGGATCAGGCCCCCCGCTGCGCGCCTGGCTGCCATGCCCGGGTGCACCGGACCCGGATCCTCGCACGGTGGCTGCCGGAGATCCTGGTCGACCTTTGGCGCGAATGGCATCCCGATGCCATCGAGCAGCTCCGGCTTCCCGTGGAAATGTCCGCTGGAGTATGGGCGGGAGGGGGGTGGCAAACATTGTCGGATTTTCCGGTGCGTATCGTCCCCGGCCCGCACCCGGAGGACGAGCCATACGGGGGTGGCAAATATAGTCGGATTTTCCTCCCCGATCCGGCGCAGTTCCGGTTCGATTGGGCCGCGGAAACCGCAGACGGCGGGCAGCAGGGGGCGCATGTCGGATAACGCCCTTGCCGTCGCGGTTCCGGCCGGATTTCGGGATTGGCGCTCCGTCGCCTCGCTCGCCGTCAACGCGGTCAGCTCCGCGCATTCCAAGCGCGCCTACGAGAAGGCCTTGAAGGATTTCCTCGCCTGGTATTCGGCCGAAGCCAGACCACCGCTTAGCAGAGCGATCGTTCAGCAATACCGGAGCGTTCTGGAATCTGCCGGTCTGGCGCCGCCTTCCATCAATCTGAGGCTGTCGGCAATTCGCAAGCTGTCCACAGAAGCGGCC
>JBPYDQ010000355.1:0-2757 GCA_051986135.1 Terriglobales bacterium
TAAGGGCTGGCAGCGGAGCAATCGCGCGGCCTTCTCCCATTTCGATGACATCAGCTAACCCGCTTGGCTTGCTGGTTCGTGCGCACGGTGGGGCTTAAGCCATATGTCAGAAGTCCATCGCGAAAACCTTCGTGCCAGCTCGCCCACCTTGGCTTCCAGGTCGAGTTCACGTTTGGTCTTTGCGTTTGTCGCCCCGCGAATCTGGGTCGCCCTTGGTCCCGCACGGGCGCTGCACAGACGCCAAAACGGCACTGAGAACGGCAAACAGGAACGCAATGGGGTACCACCGGTGAATCAACACGGTTTCTCGTTCCTCCAGTTTTGAGGTGAACCAGGACCAATAACTTCAGTGCCCCTTTGCATCGGAAATGTACGAGTCTTACCGGGTATGCCGTCTTGAACAAACTGGCTGGAGGCTGACTCGCGTTCTTCGAATTCTGGGTTTTTCCGCTAAGCCTGTTCTCAACGGGAGGCGGGGCTGAGAAGAATTACCCGGTTGCTTCTTCGATTTCTGGAGCAATATCCACCGGAAAATTTACAGACCTGGCGATGAAGCAAAGTGCATGTGCTTCGGTGTGCAGGGCGAGCGCTTTCGCTCGATCGTCACCGGGGGAGATCTTCAGCTTCGGTTGTAGCAATACACGAACAAACTCTCCGGAACCGTTTTCGTGTTCCTGCATCAAGCCACAGGCAGCATCGCTATATTCGAGAACAGTCACATGGTTGACGGCACACAAATGAAGGTACCAAAGCATGTGACATGCCGATAAGCTGGCGACCAGTAACTCTTCCGGGTTGTAGCGGGACCCGTCACCGCGGAAAGCTGGGTCACTGGATCCCTGGATCTTGGTCTTTTGCTCGGCGGTGATGACGTGATCACGGCGGTAACCGCTGTATGTACTCGTACCCTGGCCATCGTTGCCGGTCCAGTCGACTCGAACCTGATAGGTGTGCTGTTTCACGCGATTTGGGCAATATATCAAACGTTTCTTTTCAAGTCCTGAGAATCGGGATCCTGTCGGCGCATCCGACCTTTCGGAAACGGTGGCCCTTAGACAAGTCGTCGATGACTAAGATTAGCCCATGGCAGTGATCGCTAAAGATCACCTCTATGCTCACTACGGTCTCGGCCATTCTTCGTGAAATCTTCTTAGATTCCCCGATATTTCGTCCGACGAATTGATAATGAGCTTGTGATAACCTGAGGTAATGAATCTGGAGCTTTCTGAACTGCGGGCATTCGTGGTTCTGGCCAGCGAGCTCCACTTTCGCAGAGCGTCCGAGCAGCTATTCTTGTCTCAACCTGCTCTCACTAAGAAGATCCAAAGACTAGAAGAGAAGGTCCATGGGCCGCTCTTCGTGCGCTCACGACGTAAAGTGTCTCTGACGGGAGCGGGAAGGGTTCTCCTGCCTACGGCATCGAAGCTACTGCGCGACGCCAAGTCCGCTTTTGAGGAAACCAAGGCAGCCGTCGAAGGCCGGGTGGGCACGCTGCGGATCGGTTTCGGGATTGCCTCGGTCTCGGAAATCCTGCCGCGCACGATTTTGCGATTTCGTCGCCTTTATCCCCAGGTTGAACTTCAAATGCGCGACATGTCCTCTCCGTCACAAATGGCGGCGCTTCTCGACGGCGGGCTGGACGTGGGACTACTCCGCATGCCCGTCGCAAATCCCGAATTGGTCAGCGTCCCATTGTTTCGCGAGAGCTTGGTCTTGGCGGTCCCGTCCGGCCTTTCCCATCGCCTGAAAGGGGGCTTGAGCGCCTTTCGCACCAGGCGCTTCATCTTTCTGTCGCGCTCGGTCTCGGAAACTTTCCATGATCATGCGATGAATTTATGCCGGCGGGCCGGGTTCACCCCTCGGATCGTGCAGGAGGCGAGTGAGACGTTCACGGTCTTAAATCTGGTCCGGGCCGGTCTGGGCGTCTCATTGGTGCCCAGTTCAGCCGTGCGCCTGCGGGTGCCGGCGGTGCGATTTCACGATCTGCACATGAAGGAAGCACTGTGGACTATCGGTATCGCCTGGAACCGGAGCTCAGAGAGGCAGGCACTAATTTCCCACTTCGCCGCGGTTGTCACGAGCATTGTCCGACCCAAGAATGGTCAGGTCGAGGCGGAGTCCTATCGAGTGTCGAGCTGTATTTGATCATGGAGTATCTGCCCCGCCATAACTCGAGATCGCGCCTTCAGCCAGAAATCCGCCCTGCGCCAAACGCTTGTGCCAGGTAAACAGAAGAGCGCTGCCGATCATGACCAGGCCGGCGCACAGCCCGATCCAAACACCGAGCGCACCCCATCCAAATCGAAAGCAGAGCACATATCCGGCGGGAAGTCCGATAAGCCAATAGGCAATCAGATTGGCGAACATGGGGGTGCGCGTATCTCCGCTGCCACGAAGAGCCCCGGTTGCTACGGTCTGCAATCCGTCGAACAGCTGAAAGGCGGCGGCCACCAATAGCAGCCGTGCCCCGACACGGATTATAGTCGGATCCGGCGTGAAGATCCGTGCGATGGACTTCGGAAGGGTTACGAATACCAGCCCCATGAAAGCCATGAATCCAGCGCCGAGAAGGATGGCAGACCATCCGGCGAGGCGGGCTTTGGCGGGATCGCCTCGGCCAAGTTCATAACCGACCCGAACTGCGGCAGCCGAACTGATCCCCAGCGGAACCATGAAGGTGAACGCAGCGCAGTTGAGAGCGATCTCGTGTCCAGAGAGCGGGACCGGCCCGAGCTTTGCGCAGAGTGCTGTCGCGCC
>JBPYDQ010000356.1:0-7092 GCA_051986135.1 Terriglobales bacterium
GCGTTTTCGCTGAAGAGTGAAACTCGGCGCGGAGTTCTGCGCGCGTCGGGTAAACCCGTTTGAGGGTGGCCGCTGGCGATTGCGGCGGATGCGGGCTAACGGCAGACCCCAATCTAATGGCTATGGGGATTGAATCTTTTTTCGTCTGTAGTCTATTGATTGTGCACGAGTTACTAAAATCAGAGAAAAGCGAAAATCGGAGTTAAAAGCGCCGCCTTGCGGCATGACGTGCTGGGCATAGCACGCAAAGCGTCCGCCGCGCCAGCGGCTACGTTCAAACGACATTATCGGAAAGGTTCGTCTTAGTACCGTCCATCAGGCTTCCCGCCCTAATGCGCCATTCGACCTAGACGGTGAGCGATCTCGGCCAGTGTCACCTTTTCTCCATCTGAAAGCAGCAGCCGACCCTTGATCTGACCTCTCAGGATCCGGTTCTCCGCCGCCAGATATTCGTTCCGCAACAGGAGTTCCTGATTGATTGTTCCGGTGACATAGGCGAGCAGGCGCGCCCAGACCATTTTCTGCCCTCGCTCCATGGTTACGATATTGGAGGAGCAGATTGTAATCGCTAGGGAAACCGTTGAGAACGCATTTCGGGGTGAGCGGGAGGAAACGCAAGCGGCGCCTTTTCAATCCCTTTCGAGTTTTTTGACCATACGGGTTGGCTTTAGAGGAAGGTCCTGATCACCCTCGTCGTTCTGACCCGCGGCGCCAACATCCGGCGAAAGGTCTTTCAGCGCGCGTTCGATCGCGCAGCTCGGTCGCTCCCACGGGCCTGACGTTGCTGAAAGCAACCAAATTCAGCTTAGCTGGTTTACAGCCCGCCCAGCAAGGCCAAGGAATGTATTTAGCGCTCCAACAACGAATAAACCCGGCATTCACCAGGCACTACTTCTGAGTTGTGTAATCCAAACGGGATCGGTGAAAGCTGGGCGACTCTGCGCGTTCTCTTATAGGTCCCGCCGGAAATCATAGAAGACTCGAATGAGGTTGCCATCAACATCGGCGGCCATAAACTCGCGCAACTTCCACGGTTTGTCCTCGGGTTCGGAAACGATCTTCGCGTGCGCGGCCTTCCACTCTGCGAAGAGTTGGTCTACCTCAGCCTTGCTTTCAAGATTGAGCCAGAAAAGGATAGGGCCTACGTTGCCGTAGGACTCTCGGAACGAGCGATTGGTGATGAAGAGTCTGCAATTCCCCCTTGAGATGCCAGCAATGCCACCTCGCTCGTCACCCCAATCGAAGGTGAAGCCCAGCGTGTTGACATAATAAGCAGCGGCCTTGTCAACGCTGGCCGCGGGGATCTCCGGGACAGCAGCAGGAAACGTCATGCGGTGAATCGTAGCACAAGCACGCGACTCGGAGTCCCAAGAGCATGAGCGGTTGAGTTCAAGCAAAATGCTGGTAGGGCCCAGTACGAACTTTACCGGTCAGCATGACAAATCAGGAGTTGACGGCAATTTTGATAGAATTCTCGTCCAGAGTCGGGAAAACTGAGGCAAAAAAATGACCGTCCAATTCCCTGGTTTTAGACAATTGGTTTCAGTTCTTGTGGCGTTGCTGTTCAATAGTGCATCCTCGCCTGCTTCTGAATGGCGGACTGTCACGCTCCCGACGCGTGCACTAAATATCGCAGAGAATACCGGAAACCTCTGGGTCTGCGGAGCGGATGAACTTATCGCCGTTTCTGCGGATGGTGGAAAAAACTGGACCACAAAACACAGTGTCGCAAACGGCAGGCTTCTTCTGAGCCTCGGCTTTGCCAACAAACAATTTGGCTACGCGGCTGGCACAGGCGGCGTAATTCTTGTCACTACAGACAGCGGTGATACTTGGACTCCGGTTAATGTCCCGTCGCAAATCGTCTATCAAGTTTCGTTTTCGGACCCAGAGCATGGGATCATCCAAACGCCGCACACGATTTACACAACGATTGACGGCGGAGCTACCTGGAATCCGGTACAAATCGACCTTTCGAGTGAGGAGTTAAAGAGCTTCCCCCACGTTCTGACGGTCCAGGCCGCGGATGCAAATCACATGGCTATCGTATTGAGCGAAGGGAACTCTTCCGCATACGCCTATAAACTCTTGTTGTCCAAGGACGGAGGCTCTAAGTGGTCTGCTTCTGACGTCCCCAGTACCGGCCTCAACCGGCTATTCGCTCATGACGGTGAATACTGGTTCACAGGTATGGAGGTCATTGAAAAAGACAAACCTGGCGGCGGTTATGGTGTTCCCCTCGTGATGCATTCGCCGGACGGCGAGAAGTGGACCCATCTGCCACGGTGGTCGAAGCATGAGTTTTCCGTTTGCAATTCGCAGGGATGTCTATATTGGGATGGCGCGGGTGTCCAACTCCCTCCGGCGACGCCTCTTAAATTCTGGTCTTTTCCGCCTGAGAAGGTGGTGACTGCAAAGTGGGCAATCGCAAACGGCACCATTTGCACTGTAGGCGCGGACTTGCGCTGTGCGGTTGCTACAGAAACCCAGACAATGCCCCCCTATCTTGATAGCTCCTCTCCAATACCGCCACCAATTGCGGCTCCACCCCTGGACGCGCCACCTGCGCAAGGCCTGCAGTGCCTCAGTTGCGACTTCGAGCGAATCATGGTCACGCCCGACTATCAGGGAGCCGCTGAAGTAGAACTCAAGCTACATGTTGGTCAGAACGGCTTGGTCGACCAGGCCGAAATTGTTCACGCAACAAATCAAGGGGTGGGTGAGCGACTCGCCACGACTGTTCGGAATTGGATCTTTCTTCCGTACATGAAAGAGGGTGTTGTGCATCCCGCCGTCACTACCGTCAAGCTGCGCGTTCAGGCAATCAAAAACAGATGAAACTCGGAGCGCAGCTGTCAACTTCAGACTAACGAGATAATTGGCAAGATCGAAAGTACTAGCCGCAACCTTACCGGTAACCCGTCCGGGAGTTGACCGCTGAACTTAACCGAGAAACCTCTGTCGGGCTTTCAGTTTCCAGAGTAAATGACCATTCCACTTCGAATCGCGTAGCGCACTTTGGAAAATGCAGTGGCATCCCGCTCAGGGTCTGCTGAAAGCACTACAAGGTCCCCATCCATTCCTTTCATGATGCGTCCGCAATGCTTCGAGTAACCGAATCGCTCTGCGGGATTCGTCGTAAGCGCAGCAAGTATCTGCTGAAAATTCATACCCGCGCGGGACATCCATCTAAATTCTTCCGAAGTGTCGAATTCAGATATGTAACCAACATCGGTACCGAAGAGAACATCGCCACCTGCCTGCTGGAAAACCTTCAACTGCCCTGCTGCCTTCTGCATCAATTGTTCGATGTCATTGGTCGTGCCGTTGAGCTTTTTTCCTTCGACCTCCCAGAGGGTGAGGGTTGGGGTTAGCGCCGTGTGCGCAGCCACCATTCGCCGAGCAAGAGCGGGTGACCAAGGTTCGTCCATTGGGGTCGTGTGAGCCAGAATGTCGACTCCACTATCCAGCGCGACTTCTATCCCTTGATTGTTGGAAACGTGAGCAAAAACAGGTTTGCCGCTACGGTGTGCCTCGGCAACAATTGCCTGCGCGAGGTTCAAGGGCATTGTTAAGACGGCATCCTGTTCGATGGAATTAGCGAAAATCTTAATCCCGTCTGCTCCCCCTCTTGTCTGCTCATCTACTCGCTTCGTTGCCTGTTCGATGGATTCGACCTCCGGCATGCTTATGTGGTTGGCCTCCAGGAATCCTCGGACATAAATCGGTGTTCCGCCCTTCATGAAGAACGGCTCACCGACCGTCAGAATCCTGGGGCCCGTCGCTTCAGAGCTTGCTATGCGATTGCGGATAACAACTGTGTTGCTGAGCACAGACGCGATATCAAAAACGCTCGTGAAACCCCAGCGGGTGAGCATCGCTTCGAGCTGGGATGTGATTTGAGTGGCGGGAAGCTGTTCTGCATGAAGCAAGCCTGGCAAAAGGATGTGCACGTGACTGTTCCAAAACCCAGCCGTGACAAAGAGGCCCTTGCAATCAATTACCTTCGCATCCTTGGGGATTTTGACGTTGCTGCTCGGACCCACGGCCACAATAAGAGCGCCCCGCAAAAGGATTGTCCCGTTGTCGATGGGTGGTGCGCCGGGCGCGGGATAGATTCTTGCGCCGACTAAGGCCAAGTCCGCAGCGCGAGCCGATGCGCTGGCGCAGATGACAACCCCCAAGAAAATGGCCAAAGCAAGGCGGAGTCTCATCACTCAGAATATACGCACTTTGGGTGGGAATAGTTCACAGCACTTGAGAGCTATCGAGGCCTGGTTAACGGCAAAACCGAAGAAGTTGAATCGGCCAAGGAACCTTACCGATTACAGGGGTGGTCTCAATGGGTCGACGCAACACTAGTCGACGTCTCCGCGCGCGAATTTCAAGGGCTAAATTCGTTCGCGACTGTTGACCCAAAGAAACACCGGCCTGTTCAGGTCTAATTGAGTACGACCCAGGAGATCGGTTCTTTGTGAAAAGTATTATGGGATCAACCGATCAGAGGGGTGTTGCATCGACCGTTTGAACCGGCAGGACAAATCAGGCAGTACCCCTGTGATGCAAAATGTTCCGACGTTTAGGCTAAGATTGCGACCGGGAGAACGCTGCAAGTGAACAAACTATGGACGCTCATCATCATCGTTGCGGTCGTACTTGCGGAACGTAGCCCGTCGGCGCGCCGCACACCTCCGGTCGCATCCTCGACTGGAGGAGAAGGGGCAGAAAGCGTGACTCTGATGATCGAGAGTCCATTGGAGGGCGAGCGATTCATCACGCGCGAGACGCTGCGCTTGAAAGTGAAGACGAAGGGCGGGCGCGCGGACCTTTCGAGTGCGACGTGGACGTCGAGCGTGACGGGACTATTGGGACGGGGCGCGGAACTAGAGGTGCATGGGCTGACAACAGGTCAACACATCATCACCGTGACCATTGGCGGTGCAAACGGCAGCACCGGAACGCAGAGCGTGATAATTCGAGGGTTTGCCGATTTGTGGCAGATGTATCGCGCTTCGCCATCGCAGGCGGAGCTGAACCGTACAATGAAAGACTTCGCGTGGCAGTTCACCGATGGACCGGAAGGAGACGAGAAATGGGCAGAGTATGACCCGCCGAGATTCGACCAGCACTCGTCGGCGCCATCGAAAGTGGTGGCGCTTGCGCGGATGGACGTGCTTCGACACCAAGCGTTCGCGGAGCCGCTGCCGTTTGGCGATCATCTTTCGATTTACGAGCACCTGAAGAAATACGTCAAGGCAATCGACGTACGGCTCGGATGCCAGAACAATTCGGGGGGCGGCGGGAAAATCTTCCTGAACCGCTGGGGAAGCACTTGGGACCTGATGCGCGCGGAGTGTAAGTCTGCGGCAGCCTCCGATGCGCCACTGATGGGTTACCTGGGACCGTTGTACCTGCTGGTGCATGAAGCTCGGCACAGTGAGCCGGGGGATTCGCGGCACACGGCCTGCAACGAGAAAGAGAACATGGACCGCTCACTGGACGCCGGCAGCGGACACGCGCAAGCGGCGAAGTACAACATGTGGGTGTGGAAGTACGGACTGTACGATCCGCCGTTCATCCGCGACCAGGCGCGCACGGCAGCAATCTCGCTGTTCGGGAGATTATGTGGGAGTCCGAGTTCATCGAATCCAGAGATACAGACGATTGTGACGGAGCTGCTGAGCGGGGCAACGGGAGATTACGGAGGGGTGGCGAGTAATGCTAATGCAGCGGGCCTGCCGGCGCCCGAACTGATAACCCCCGAGGAGGGCGCCGTGTTCGAGACTTATCCCCGGCACGTTACGGTTCGTTGGAAGCCAGTGCCGGGCGCAGCGGGGTACATCGTGCAGTGGGATTACCTGAGCGGGGGTAAATGGAATTCAGAAGAGGCGGGGGCCGCGCTGAGCCAGTTTCCAGTGAGCCAGACGAGCTTCAGCTTCAGTTTTGTGGGGGCGCAACCGGGGCGTTGGCGCGTGTGGGCGTTGGACGCGGACGACCGCGCAGGAGCCAAAAGCAGCTGGAGGGAATTTCGGTTTACGAGGTGAGAGGCGTTAAGCTGCAAGAAACTGAGATTCTGGGCCGATAACTTCAGGTTCACTAACCAAAGGCAGCGTCCTGGTAAAACGCGGTGGATTCAATAGTGGACTATGCCCTGATTAACCGACAAATCGGGCGCTTAGACCGACCAGAGTATGCGGCTGGCGCAGCCTAGCTTTGTGCCCTACACTTTTCGTACACCTGCGGCTTGCAGCCCTGCGGGGCACGCTGCTGAAGAATGGCCATCAAGGTCAAAGGCATTTTCTTCGGCACTTCAAAGATTGCTACCTGGGGAGTGTTGTTTTCATCGTGGTAAGCAATGCGTAGAATGTGTTTTCTCTGCCGCTTTTTCACCAATCCGACGGCCACTGCGGGCAGAACTCCCAAATGGTGCGCAACTTGTTGTGAGTGTTCATAGGAGTCTATCTTTGCGAACGCGATGACCAACTTGCCGGTGGAGGACTCGAAGATCAGGTCGGTCAATGAGTTTGTATTTAACTTTCCCCGGTCCCCCTCCTTCAAACTCGCTACGGTTCCGCCAACATACATCACGTAGCCATCCTCGACTGCAAGAACAGGCAGGGCTAGGGTCAAAAGTAGACACAGAGTTGCCAAAATTTTAGTCACGGTTGAACCTCCCAACGGTATAACCGACAAGGCGCAAAGAAACCAATCTCGTGCTACGCAGTTGAGGTACCGCCGCGTAAGCGAATTAACCCCTTGTTTTGCTGGCAAATTTTCAGTGCTTGTCCATCAACGTGCGGGAAAGGGCGGACACCTCAAGCTTTCACCCTCCATAATTGAAAGGCGGCTCTGTCTTTTGTCTGGCACGCCCGCCGGACATGAACTTTTCCGATTTGCAGGACTAACCAGGTAAGTAGCCAGCCCGACTGAGTTCCCTCGACTAGGTCGAGGGAGTTTGTGAAATCAAATGTAATATCGATTGTCACAAATCTCCCGCGAGCGGTGTCATCTACCTTATGAGTACGACAACCGATGCTATCTCTGAGATGAAGGCCAAAGAAGAGCCGTTCGATATTGGTGAGGCCTTCCGTA